>CAYNHD010000100.1:0-11020 GCA_964396775.1 uncultured Thermoflexus sp.
GACGGCCCGCGCCGCCCCGCCCGCGCCCAGGATGACTACGCGCTTCCCCGCCGGGTCTACGCCGGCGTCCTGGCGCACGCCGCGCAGGAAGCCCTTGCCGTCCGTATTCTCGCCGATCAGCCGCTCCCTCTCGCGGCGCACGGTGTTGACCGCGCCGATGACCTGCGCATCCGGCGCGATCTCGTCGAGATACTGCATCACCGCTACCTTGTGGGGGATGGTCAGGTTGATGCCGCGCATCCCGAAGGCGCGCACGCCAATCATGGCGTCCGCCAGCCGTTCAGGGGGCACCTCGATGTTCAGGTAGCGCCAGTTCAGCCCGGCGGCGGCGAAGGCCGCCTCCTGCATGACGCCGGTGGGATTCTCCGCAACCGGACGCCCCAGCACGCCCACGAGCTCGGCCTGGTAATTGGCAGGCATATGTGCTCCTTTCCGTTGGCCCGCGATGATTCACCTTGCGCGGATTATAGACCGTTTGATGGCGCAGCAGTAGGGGCAGGGCGGGACGGGGAGCGCTGCTCTGCCGCACCCCACCCGCCTCTCCAACCCACACAATCCCCACACACCGTCTTCATAAGTTCTACACACTCCTGGCGGAAGATGGGGGCGCTTGACCGAGATAGGCTAGACACCGAAACGGAGAGTGTAACATGATGCAGAAACTCGTCATCGGCTTGCTGAGCACTACCCTTATCGGCGCGGTGGGCGTGGGCGTCTACGATGCGACGCAAGCGCCCGCTGCCGCTGGTACCGCCGGCGTCCTGGCTGACGCGCCGGCCAACGTTTCCGTTGAACAACCGGCTGCGCCCGCTCCAGCGGCACAGATCGTCCCGACGGCCACGCCGTTCGCGCCCGTCGCGCCGCAGCCGGGCACTGGCACTGGCCCCGTCCTGGAGCAGCAGGCGCTCGATATGGTGGGCGACCCCTGGACTGCCGTCGGCACCATCACAGCCATCGAGATCAACGGCGTGACGCTCGTCCTCAAGGATGGCGTAGAAATCTTCGTCGAGCTTGGCCCGTCGAACTTCTGGGTGGACGCGGCGCTGGCCGTCGGCGACACGATCACCGTCTACGGCTTCTACAACGGCGAGCAGTACCACGCGGGCACGGTCATCCTGGCTGATGGCTCGACGCTGGCACTGCGCTCCGAGATGGGTACGCCGCTGTGGTCGGGCGGCGCAGCCAGCGGCGTTGCCGGGCAGACGCAGACCGGCACAACCAATCGCAACGGCCAGGCCGAGCCGCAGGTGGCCCCCGACGCCTGGGTGACGCTGGAAGGCACCGTCGTCAGCGTTGACCTCTCCACGCTCCTCTTCGAGACGGCCAGCGGCGAGCAACTGGCGCTGCAACTGGGCCAGCAGGCGTTCATGCAGCAGCAGGGCATCACCTTCGCGCCGGGCGAGGCGGTGCGCGTGCTGGGCTTCTGGCAGGGCACGACCTTCCGCGCCGGTGAAATCACCAAGCTGACAACCGGCGAGCGCCTGATGCTGCTCGACCCGAACGGGCGTCCGCTGTGGGGCGGCCCTGGCCGCAACGGGCAGGGCAACGCCAACAGCGCCCAGAGCCAGAGTCAGGCGGCGCAGGGTCAGGCCCTGGATCAGACTCAGGGCCAGGCCGCGCAGAGCACTCAGGGCGGCAGGGGATACCGGGGCGGGCGGCAGTAGCCCGCCCCCAACCTTGTCCTGAATCCTGAGCGCCAGGAGCCAGACGCCATGACCCTCCCTGACCCGCGCCCCGACAGCCTGCCGCACCGCGTGATCGAGTCCATCCAGCGCGACGACCTGCCGCTGGTGGACGACCGCAGCCGCATGAAGTATGTGATGAACAACCTGGTGCTGCACATTCACCCGGCCAAAGTCGCTGCGCCCACGCTCAAGTTCACTTATACCTGGGGGCTGGGCGGGCTGGCTATCCTGCTCATGACCATCCTGGCCGTCACCGGCGTCATGCTCATGTTCGCTTATACACCCACGCCCCAGAGCGCCTACAACGACATGCTGCGCTTGCAGACGGAGGTCATGTTCGGGCAGCTTGTGCGCAACCTGCACCACTGGAGCGGCAACCTGCTGATCGTCGTCGCCTTCCTGCACATGCTGCGCGTGTTCTATACGGCGGGCTTCCGGCCCCCGCGCGAGTTCAACTGGGTACTGGGCATCATGCTCCTGCTGCTGGTCGTGGCGGCCAACTTCACCGGCTACCTGCTGCCCTGGGATCAGCTTGCGTACTGGGCGGTGACGGTCGGCACCAGCCTGCTCGACTACGTGCCGGTCATCGGCCCGGCGATCAGCCGCCTGATCCTGGGCGGGCCAGAGGTGAGCGGGGCCACGCTGACCAACTTCTACGGGTTGCACGTGGCGATCATCCCCCTGATGATGGGCGGGCTGATCTCGTTCCACATCTGGCGCGTGCGCAAGGACACACTCTCGATCCCGCGCCGCCTGGACGAGCCGCCGCCCGCGCGCATCGAGAAGGTGACCACCCTGCCGCACCTGGTGGCCATCGAGTTCGTCTTCGCCATCGTCATGGTCGCCCTGATCCTGCTGTGGGCGTCGTGGGTCAACGCGCCGCTGGAAGAGGCGGCCAACCCCGATCACAGCCCCAACCCGGCCAAAGCCGCCTGGTACTTCATGGGCCTGCAGGAGTTGCTGCTGCATTTCCATCCCGTGTTCGGCGCGATTGTCGTGCCGGGGCTGGCCCTGGCTGCGCTGGCCGTGCTGCCCTACCTGCGCTTCGACACGGACGCCGAGGGCGTGTGGTTCCGCTCGCATACCGGGCGGCGCACGGCGGTCGTCGGCGCGCTGACCGGGTTGATCGTCACACCGCTGCTCGTCCTGCTCGACGAGTACGCGCTCGACCTGCCCGTGTTGCTGCCCAGCCTGCCGACGATCATCAGCAACGGCTGGGTGCCGCTGGCCGCCCTGCTGCTGATGCTGCTCGCCTACTACGCGGGGGTGCGGCGGCTGTTCCGCGCATCCGCCTGCGAAGCGCGGCAGAGCGTCTTCACCTTGCTGGTCGTCTCGTTCGTGGTGCTCACGGTGATAGGCGTCGCCTTTCGCGGCGAAGGCATGGCCCTGATGTGGCCCTGGGAGGTTCTGTAGTCATGGCCGAAGCAGTGCAGCAATCCTTCGCGCCGGAACCCGACGCCATGAGCCGGCGCAGCTTCCTCAAGCTGGCCTGGGGCGCGGCGGGCGCGGTCGCCCTGGCCGAAGCAGGGCTGGTAACCTATCGCTTCCTGGCCCCCAAAGCGGTCGCGGGGCAGTTCGGCGGCGTGTTCAGCGTGGGCCGCGTCGAGGACTTTCCGCCGGGCAGCGTGACGCCGTTCAACGAGGGGCGCTTCTACCTGGTGCGTCTGGCCGACGGCGGCTTCCTGGCGCTCTACCGCAAATGCACGCACCTGGGCTGCGCCGTGCCCTGGGACCCGGCGCAGGGCAAATTCGTCTGCCCGTGCCACGCCTCTGCCTTCGAGATGGACGGTGATCTGCTCAATCCGCCCGCCCCGCGCCCGCTGGATCGCTTTCCGGTGACCATCGAGAACGGCGAGATCAAGGTAGACACCGGCCAGGCCATTCAGCGCGACCACACCGGCCCCAACGACGCTGTGTACGCCGAGGAGTGATGACGATGACGCGCGAATTGACCCTCATGGGACTGCTGGGCACTCTGCTGATCGCGGCGGCGATGGGCATTGCCGTGCTGCACGAGCCGTCCCGCCAGCAAGCGGCGCTGATCGATCTGCGCATCGAGGCGGTGCGCGCCGGTACAGACCTTTTCGCCGAGAACTGCGCGATCTGTCACGGTGCAGCGGGCGAGGGCCTGGGCGCGACCCCGGCCCTGAACAGCGAGGCCGTGCGCCAGATGGACTACCTTGACCTGGTGCGCACCATCGAGCGCGGGCGCTATGGCACGACGATGGCCGCCTACGGCGTGGACGAGGGCGGCATCTTCACCCGCGCCCAGATTGACAGCCTGGCTGCGGTGATCCAGTACGCGGACTGGAATACTGTCGCCGCGCGCGTGGCCGAACTGGGCCTGACTCCGCCCGACCCAATCGTGGTCGAGCTATCTGACGAGACATTGGCCCTGGTCGCCGCGCTGCCGGACGGCGAGGCGCTCTCCACCGGGTTGCAAGTCTACGCGACCGAGTGCGCGGCCTGTCACGGCGCGAACGGCGAAGGCACGACGCTCGCTCCCGCGCTCAACTCCGCCGACCTGCGCGCGCAGAAGGCGGCCAGCGACCTGACGCGCATCATCGAGCAGGGCGTGCCGGGCACGCTGATGGCCGCCTGGAATCGCGCTCTGACCACCGAGGAGATCGCCGGTGTGGTCATGCTCATCGAACGCTGGCCGGAACTGGACGCAGCGGGCGTGATCATGCCTGTGGTAGAAGCGCAGCCAGTGGACATGAGTCCCGAAGCGATTGCGCATGGGCAGTGGCTGTTCAGCCTGACCTGCGCCCAGTGTCACGGCGCAGACGGCTACGGCACGGCGCTGGCCCCGGCCCTGAACAACCAGACGTTCCTCAGCCAGACGCCCGATGCCGCCATCCAGCAGATCATCGCCGGGGGCGTCACCGGCACGGCCATGCCCGCCTGGGGAGGTCGCCTGACGGAGTACGACATCGCCGCGCTGACCGCCTACCTGCGCAGCCTGGAGCCGACCGCCCCGGCCATCGCCAGCCCGGCGACGGGCACAGGTACGGCTGCGGCGGGCGGCCCGCCCTGGCAGGGGAAATAGCGAGGAGTCGGGAGTCCTGAGCCGTGAGTCATGAGTTGAGAGACGCTATCTGGACAGTGCGCACCATCCAGGACGCCAGACTCCCGACTCAGGACGCCCAACTCATAACTCGCCACCAAAAGGAGCGAACGATATGGCAGTCAAACCACGCACCAACCTGACCCTGGACGCCGTGATCCTGGCGCTGTTTCTCGTGATCTTCATTTCCGGGGTGCTGTTGTGGGTCGTCTACCCGCCGGGCGGCGGGGGGCGCGTCGGCAACGGGCGCGGGGCCGTCGCTGCCAGCGCCGAGGACTTCGCGCTGCTGGGCCTGGATCGGCACAGCATGAACGATGTGCACGCCTGGGCGGGCGTGATCATGGGCGCGCTGGTGCTCGTCCATGTGGTCTTCCACTGGAAGTGGATCGTCTGCCAGGTGGGGCGGTTATGGAGCAGCCCGCGCCCCGCGCGAGCGCCGCGCGACGCCTGCCCGGAGGCGTGAGGGGCAACCTACAGACTTCCGAAGTCCTTTCGAGGCTTCGGAAGTCTCTCTGTTGGGGACAAACCTCAACAGCACAATCCTCCGCCCCGCGCTATAGTTGGTGCTGTTGGCGTATCTCCTCACTCGCCGATTTTGCAGGATCGCTGCTCTCCGGCGTTCCGTAGGGGCGGATAGGTGTTGAGATTGATCTATAGTCTGGGGCGGCTCTTTACTTTACCTCACCCCCGCTCGGCGCTGGCGCGCCTCGCCTCCCCCTCTCCGTTAACGGAGAGGGGGAAGAGCCGAGCGTAGCGGGGCCAGGGGGTGAGGTCAATCGGTCGCCATCTGAATGCTTCTCACGTTGCTGGCCGCCCCTGAACCGGCGTAGGGGCGTCTGGCAATACGCCCCTACGGGGGCGCAGCAGAGCAGGGCCCCTACCTGACAGGTTTTGCACGCACCCGTTGGGAGCACAACCATGAGCCGCACGATCCTGATCGCCGACGACGAAAGTCACCTCCGCCACACCGTGCGCGCCTATCTCGAAGACGCCGGTTTCCGCGTGCTGACGGCACAGAATGGGCGCGAGGCCGTCTTCACCGCCCGCCACGAAACGCCCGACCTGATCATCCTCGACGTGATGATGCCGGAGATGGACGGCTGGGAAGCCGCCCGCCTGATCCGCCGCGAGAGCGCCGTGCCGATCATCTTCCTGACCGCGCGCGTGGACGAAGTGGATCAGGTCACCGGGCTGGAACTGGGCGCGGACGAGTACATCACCAAGCCGTTCAGCCCGCGCGTACTGGTGGCACGAGTGCGCGCCGTGCTACGCCGCGCCTATGGCGATCTGGCCGCCGAACCCACTGTCTGGCGAGTCGGCGAACTGGAGTTGAACGCCGAGACACGCCTGGTGATGCTGCGCGGGGAGCGCGTCGAGCTGACGCCCAGCGAGTTTGACCTGCTGGCCGTGCTCATCCAGCGTCCGGGCCGCGTCTTCACGCGCATGGAGCTACTGGAGCGCGTGCAAGGCGAGGCCTTCGCTGCCTACGAGCGCACTATTGACGTGCATATCAAGAATCTGCGGGCCAAGATCGAGGCCGACCCGCGCCAGCCGCGCTACATCGAGACGGTCTATGGCGTGGGCTATCGCATGAGACCCGACCATGAATAAGCTGTGGGTGCGGCTCTCTGCCGCTTTCCTGATCGTGGCCTGGCTGGGCATCGCGGCCATTGCCGTCATCGTCAACGCGACGACCGAGCACAGCTTCCGCCAGTACCTCAACCAACGCGACTCGTCCTTCTTTGACGCCGAATCCATCGCCCGCCTGGAAGCCTACTACGCCCAGAACGGCACCTGGGCGGGGGCCGAGGAATTGCTGCCAGGGCCAAAAGCGGGCGGTGGGAGTGGCACAGGGAGCGGCAGCGGGGGTGCTGGCCAGGGGCGTGGACGGCTAGGCGGCGCGCAGGCCCTGCTGGTGGACGCGGGGGGAGTGGTGGTGGCGGCCACCGATCCGGCCCAGGTAGGGGCGCAGCCGGACGCGGCCACGCTCGACAGCGCGACCGCCCTGCACGTTGACGGCGAACAGGTCGGCTGGCTGGTGCAGGTGACCCCCGGTGCGCAGGCATTGGGCGAGACCGAGCAACGCTTTCTGGACGAGACGACGCGCGCGCTGATCCTGGCGGCAGTGGGCGCGGCGCTGCTGGCGGTGATCGCCGGTGGCGCGCTTTCCTGGCAGATCACGCGGCCCATGCGCGCCCTGACACACGCGGCACACGACCTAGCCGGGGGACACCTGGGGCAGCAGGTGCCGGTGCAGGGCGCGAGCGAGCTGGCCGCGCTGGCCGGAGCCTTTAACCGCATGTCGCGCGACCTGGCTGAAGGCGAGCGGCTGCGCCGGCGCATGGCCGCCGACATCGCCCACGAACTGCGTACGCCGGTCAGCGTGCTGCGCGGGCACCTGGAAGCCATGCTCGATGGCGTGTACCCGCTCGACGCCGAGCACCTGGCCGTCGCCTACGACCGCACCATTCACCTGGCGCGGCTGGTGGACGATCTGCGCCTGCTCACGCGCGCCGAGGCGGGCCAGCTTCCTCTGGAAAAGACGCGCATCGCCCCCGCCGACCTGGTGACGCGCGCGCTGGACAGCTTCGCGCCGCTGGCGCTCGACGCCGAGGTGACCCTCGAACGCGAGATGGCCCCCGCCCTGCCCGATCTGTTGGGGGACGCCGACCGCCTGCAGCAGGTGTTGGGCAACCTGCTGACTAACGCGCTGCGCCACACACCCGCCGGCGGGCGGATTGCTGTGCGCGTCAGCCGGGCCGGTGTTGCCGTGCGCTTTGCCGTGAGCAACAGCGGCGAGCCGCTGTCGCCTGAACAGACGGCGCAGGTCTTTACCCCCTTCTGGCGCGCCGAAGACGCCCGCGCCCGCGACCAGGGCGGCAGCGGGCTGGGCCTGGCCATCAGCCAGCAGCTTGTGACGCTGCACGGGGGGCGCATCTGGGTGGAGACGGGCACGGACGAGACGGCCTTCATCTTCGAGGTGCCCGGAGCCGCTTGATCTCACCCCCTGGGGGTGCACGATCAATCTGTTGCCAGGGGAAGTTCGGGAATGCCCGCTGAACGCCTCCCCCCTCCAGCTCCGCTGGAGGGGGGACGATCTGGCAGCCGATTCTCCCCTCCCCTAGCTTTGCTGGGGGAAGGGGCCGGGGGATAGGGGCGTTCTGAGAACTGCCTAACAACCTGTTTGTGGCCCTCCCGACCCCCTCTTTCTCATCCGTCGCGCGTTGGTGTATACTCTCGACACATCGTCGAGCAGCCTTCTTACCGCCGGGCCGCCGGGGGAGTCCCACCATGAAGTGCGTTCACTGCAACGAGCAAGCGCAAGCGATCTGCCGCTGGTGCGGGCGCGCGGTGTGCAGCCAGCACATCAAGCCCATGACCTACATCATCTCGGTCTATGTGGGCGGCAAGAAGGTGCCTAAATCGCTGGTTGTCGCCGATGCGGTGTGGTGCGGCGTCTGCAAGCCGCAGCCAGAGCCGATTGAAATGCCGTATCTTGACTGAGGTTGCTGGTTGTTGGTTGCTGGTAGTTTCACCAAGAACCAATCACCAATAACCAATCACCCTCCAGGGATGACGAGCGCATGAGCGAGCAGGCAGCAGGTCTGGCCAAGATCACCTGGGACGACCCCGACAGCGGCGAGCGCCGCGAGTACGTGCTGGCCGCCGGCGCGACGGCTACCATCGGGCGCAGCCCTGACAACCCGATCCACATCCCGGAGCGGCACGTCTCGCGCGAGCACGCCGTGATCAGCTTCCGCGACGGCATCTTCATGATCACCGACCTGGGCAGCGCCAACGGCACCTTTGTCAACGACAGGCGACTCACAGACCCCTTCCCGCTGGCGCATGGCGACGTGATCCGCCTCTACGTGCCGATCCTGTATTTTTCGGCGCTGGTCACTGAGAAGGAAAAGGAGCAGGCGAAGCAGACCGGCACGCTGATCGTGCCGGCGGGCGGCGGCGGAATGCCCGCGCTGCACGTCACGTCCGGGCCGCAGGAGGGCGCGACCATCGCCCTGCTCACCCCGCGCGTGACAGTGGGCCGGGTCACGCGCGACGCCACCTGGGACATCGCCCTGCAGGATCGCGCTGTCTCGCGCCCGCACTGCGAGATCGTCCTGGCTGAGGAGGGCACTTGGGCCATCCGCGACCTGGGCAGCGCCAACGGCACCATCGTCAACGGCATTCCGGTGGGCGGTGAAGAGCCGCACCCCTTGCACGACGGCGCGGTGATCACTGTCGGCGAGACGACAATGCTCTTCCGCCTGGGCGCGTGACCCACTACGCCCATCGCGCAAACCGATCACTGACAACTGATCACCGCTAACCGCCAACCAATAACCAACAACTAACTCATGGCCAACATCTACCGTAACCTGGGCGCTGTCATCAAAGATACGGGCGGTCTGTGGGAACAGCTCGACAGCCAGATGGCCGCACGCGCCGACGCACCGCTGCCAGAGGGCATGGGGCTGTGGGGCATGATCGTCGCGGGCAGCGTGGGGGGCGTGTGGGATCAGCTTGACAACGAAACCGTCCTGCTGCGCGCGGAGCGGCTCAAGACGCCGCGCCTCGACCTGTGGAGCGCAGCAGCCGACGAGACGCTGATCCTACCCCGCGAGGGGCTGTTGTCAGTGTGGGAAGCGGCCCTGGTGCGCACCAACGCCGCCGCCGGCGCCGACCACGACGGCACGCTGATGCTCATGCGCCCGGACGCGGCGGACATCTGGCACAAGTCCGCTGAGGAGACGCTGGTCATGGCCCGGCCCGCTGAGAGCGTCTTCGCCCAGCAGGTGCGCCCCCGCGACCTGTCCTCGTTTCGTCCGCGCCGCATCCAGGGCTACGCGCTCAAGAAGCTGACCGATGCGCGCGGCGAAACCTACTGGATTCTCAAGAATCTGCGCACCGACGCCTACCTACGCCTGACCGCCGAGCAGGTTTTTCTGTGGGAGCAGATGGACGGCCAGGCCAGCGTGCAGGATATCGCCGTCGCGCATATGCTGGCGCACGGCAAGCTGGCCATCGGCAGTCTGCTGGCGCTGCTCGACCAGCTTCAGCAGAAGGGCTTCATCGCCCCGCTGATTGACGTGTACGGCGCGGTAGATCGCAGCGTCGCCCAGCGGCGCGGTCAGGCGCTATGGCGGCAGGTGATCCGCGCCTTCGCCAGCACAGAGCTGTCTATCGGCGGCATTGACGGGCTGGTGACGCGCTCCTATCAGATGGTTGGGCGCTGGCTCTTCACGCCGCTCGGCCAGGCGATCATGCTGGCGGTAATCGCCGCCGGAGCGGTCGCCTTCATCAGCCTGCTGTTCGGCATCGTAGACCGTGAAGTGGCTGTGCTGGGTGGCGCGGGAGCGGTGGTCGGGCTGATGACATTGTACGTGCTACAGGCGCTGACACTGCTCGTGCACGAGTGGGCGCACGCCATCGCCACCAAGCACTACGGGCGCGAGGTGCGGCGCGGCGGCATCATGATCTACATGGGAATGCCTGCCGCCTTCGTGGATACGACGGACATCTGGATGGAGCCGCGCCGTCCTCGCCTGGTGGTGAGTTGGGCGGGGCCGCATTCCGGGCTGGTCGTCGGCGGGCTGGCCAGTTTGTTGGTGCTGGCCGGGCCAGGGCCGGTCATTGGCGGGCTGCTCTTCCAGTCCGCGCTGCTCACCTACCTGACCAGCTTCATGAACCTCAACCCGCTGCTCAAGCTGGACGGCTACTACATCCTCATGGACTGGCTGGAGATTCCGCGCCTGCGCGAGCGCAGCCTGGCTTTCATCGGCAAGCCACTGCGCGACAAGCTGCGGGGGCGCGAGCCGTTCACCCGCGAAGAGCGCATCTTCACCGTGTTCGGCGCGCTCTCTGGCCTGTGGACGCTGATCGCCGCCGGCACGCTGGCGATCACGGTGGGCAGCTACGCGCTCGGCTTCGTGCAGGCGACGCCGGGCCTGATTGTCGCAGGGGTGGCGGCGCTGCTGGCTGCTGCCTGGATTGCGCGGCGCTGGCTGCGCCGGACGCGCGCGATCCGCGTCCGGCGGGCGAGTTCTGCCGGGTAGCAGGGCAAGACGGGCGATGTGAAGGCGGGGGGGTCAACCGGCGCGGGCACGGAGATCAGACTTCCGAAGTCTGGCAGACTTCGGAAGTCTACACACGCGGCGCAGGGAGCCGACGCTCCTACGTGCGGTGAGCGGTATCCATCTAGTACATCAGGGAGGAAATAGGCGCGCGGTTTGGCCTGATTGACCCCTATCCCCCCAGCCCCCTTTCC
>CAYNHD010000101.1:0-10916 GCA_964396775.1 uncultured Thermoflexus sp.
AGGGTGGGGTAAACCAGCGCACAGCCGGTGATGGACTTCCGCCAACGCGCACTAGCGGCGCAGCAAGCCGTCAGACTTCCGAAGTCTCCAAAACTTCGGAAGTATCTCTCGACGCTCCCCGCGCTACAGATCGCGCAGCATGTCCAGCGAGAAGTCGTGCAGCGACTCCAGCACCAGGCTCGCCTTGCTGAGCACCTCATCGCTGGCCGGGTGATCGCGCGCGGGCACGGCGATCACTTTGACGCCCGCCGCCACTGCCGCCAGAATACCGTTGGCCGAATCTTCGAGCACCGCTGTACGCTCCGCCGCGACGCCCATCCGCGCGGTGATGGCCAGGTAGATGTCCGGGGCGGGCTTGCCGTGCGGCACGTCGTCGGCGGACAGCACCGGGTCGAAGAGGCCATTCCAGCCTGCGCTCTCCAGCGCCGCATGGATCAGGCGGTAGGGCGAGCCGGAGGCCAGCCCCAGCGGATAGCGCCCGTGCAGCAGGGCGATGATCTCGTTCGCGCCGGGCATCAGCGGCACCTCGTGGCGGTAGAGGGCGACCATTTCATCCAGCACGCGCTCGATGATCTCATCGGTCGGCGTGCCGTCGCCCAGCTTGGCCTGGATCAGCCTGGCCCATGCCTGGCTGTTGGTGCCCATCACCGCCTGTTGATCTGCGTCCGTCCAGCGCAGGCGCTCGGCTCCGAAGGCAGCGATGCGCGCCTGCTGCCACAACGGTTCCGAATCCACGAGCAGCCCGTCCATGTCAAATACAACGGCTTCGATCATCAGCCCTGTCCTGGTAGGTATTGGCTAACGGTAACTGTTCATGATGTCGCGCAGGGCGCGCGCCGCCGCCGCCGGGTCATCGGCGAAGATGACGGCCCGCGAGGCGTTGACGATCATGCCGCGCCCCTGGCTGTTCATGCCGGCGAGCATGGCCTGCTCGATGTCCCCGCCCTGCGTGCCAATGCCGGGCACGAGCAGGGTCATCTCGCCCACCAGGGCGCGGATGCGACGTAGCTCGTCCGGGTACGTCGCGCCGGCGACCAACATGCAGTTGCCGCGCGTGTTCCACTGTTGGGTGACGTGTTCGGCCACGACCAACCACAGCGGCTTGCCGTTCACGGCCAAGTCTTGAAACTCGCCCGCGCCGGGGTTGGACGTGCGGCAGAGCAGAATGCAGGCTTTGTCTTCACGGGCCAGGAAGGGGGCCAATGCCTCGCCGCCCAGGTAGGGGTTGAGCGTCACCGCGTCGAAGCCCAGGTGATCGAAGATGGCCGTCACATAACCGCGATTGGTCGAGCCGATGTCGGCGCGCTTGGCGTCGCAGATGGTCAGGATGTCCGGGTGATACTCGCGCAGGTACGCCTGCGTCGCTTCCAGGGCGCGCATCCCTTCGATGCCGCGCGCTTCGTAAAAAGCGACGTTCGGCTTGTAGGCGCTGGTGTAGGCGTGCGTCTGCTCGATAATCCAGCGGTTGAAGGCGAATTGGGGCAGTTCTTCCTCTTTGAAGCGATCCGGCAGGCGGTCGTAATCGCTATCCAACCCCACGCACAGCAGCGAGTCCACGCGCTCGGCGCGGCGGTCGTATTTCTCGATCACGCTGTTCATGGCGTTTCTCCTTCTGTCTGGCCGGGGCGCGCTGCCGCCCAGCCATGCGGATCGCGCATCCACGCTTCGAGGATGGTTAGCTCTTCCGCCCCGAATAGGCCCCGGCGCGACGCTTCCAGGACGATGGCCGAAAACGGGGCCAGCGGGTGCAGGCGCACGCCCGCCCGGTCAAAGGCGCGCCCTGCTTCAGGGAAGCTGTAAGTGGTGATGCACAGGCAGTGCTCGACGGTGGCCCCCGCTTCGCGCAGCGCCTCAACCCCGGCCAGGCTGCTGCCGCCGGTGGTCACCAGGTCTTCGACCAGCAGCACGCGCCTGCCGGTCACGTCGCCGCCCTCGATGCGGCTGCGCGTGCCGTGCTCTTTGGTCTGCTTGCGCACGAAGACCGACGGCATCTCCAGCGCGTAGGCCAGCGCCGCGCTGTGCGGAATGCCCGCCGCCTCGATGCCGGCGATCACGTCGAAGGCCAGCGCGTCCTCGGCAATTGCCCGGCGGAAGCCCTCGATCACCACCCGCCACTGCGCGGGCCAGAAGGGGAGCCGCCGGTTGTCCACGTAGACCGGCGAGACGATGCCCGACTTGAAGGTGATCGGCGCGCGCGGGGTGAAGACCACCGCCTCACAATCCAGCAGCGCGCGGGCGACCTCAGCCCCCAGCGCGTTCGCAAAGCTCATCGTTCTCCCTCATAAGCAAGCAGCGCGCTCGCCAGCGGCCCCCGGTAGACGAGCGCCGTCCAGTATTGCAGGGCGGTGATCCCCAGCCCGGCGAAGGCGCGCAGCGTGGCACCATCCTGCACGCCGCCGCAGCCGATCACGTCCACCGGGTAGCCCTGTGCCGCGCGTTCGGCTATCAGCAGCGCGGCCACCTCGACGGCGCGCGCGTGCAGCCGCCCGCCGCCCACCCCGGCCATCGCCGCCGGATCGTCCGGCGCGGGCAGGGGCAGCGTGTTCGTGGCCACGACCGCGGCCACGCCCGTCTCGGCGAAGACGCGCAGCAGGGCACGGTACTGGTCGTCGCTCAGATCCGGCCCCACTTTAACCCACAGCGGGGGGATTCGTCCAGTGGGTGGGGATGGCGACTCGCCTGGTGCTGAGCCAGCAACCTCACCCCCTGGCCTCGCTACGCTCGGCCTTTCCCCCTCTCCGCCGGCGGAGAGGGGGGAGCGAGGCGCGTCAGCGCCGAGCGGGGGTGAGGTTAAACCGGGGCGCGGTAGAGCAGCGCCCCCACGGGCAAATGGGGGCGCGACCCTCTCGCGCAGCAGGGCCAGCGCCGCCGCGCAGAGGGCGCGCGCCTCGTCCGCCGTCTGGTGACCGCGCGGGTCGTCCTCGGTGTTGGGGCAGCTCAGGTTGAGCGTGAACCAGGTGGGGAGGACGCCCGCCGCCACGAACGCCTCCAATGACGCCAGCACTTCCCCAGTCTGCCCGGCCAGATCGGTCACACCGGGGCTGACGGCGATGTTGATCCCATACTGGCGCGGCAGCATCGCATGCCGCGCGCCCAGGAAGGCCGCCGCCGCGCGCGCGCCGGGGTTGCGCAGGCCGATGCGGTTCTGGGTGGAGCGAGTCGGCACGTCGCGCCAGGTCACCACGCCGGGGTTGCCCAGGCGCGGCCAGCGCGTGAACGAGCCGAACTCGACCAGCCCCACCAGCGGCGGCAGGCAGCGCCAGCCGGGGATGATGTCCCGCCCGGCGGCAACCGCGGCCAGCGCCTCTTCCTCGGAGGCGAAGCCGTCGCCCTTGACCAGCCCGGCGGCCAGGATCAGCGGGGATTCCAGCGTCGTCCCACCCACGTTGACCGGGGCGGGCGGCTGGATCACCCTGTGCAGCGCGCCCAGCAGCGGGAGCAGCCACGTCTGCCCGTCGGCCCGGCGCAGCCAGACGTGCATCTGCTGGTGCGCTTGTTGGGCGGGCAGGCGGAAGATCAGCGGGCGGGCCAGGCGGCGGTAACTTGCGTCATACAGGCGCAGCAGCGCCGCGCGTGCCCCTTCGCGGATCATGGACCCTCCCTGAACAAGCCCCGCCCGGAGCCAGGGGCGGCCAGCACGCGCTCGCCGTCGAAGACGGTCTGCCCGCGCACGACCACCCGCCGCACCTGGCCCATGACGCGCATTCCCTCAAACGGCGACCAGCCGCAGGCCGTGTGCAGGCGCTCGCGGGCGATAACGTAGGATGCGTTGAGGTCTACGACGGTGTACGTCTCCGGCGGCGGCAGCACGCCGAAGATGCGCTGCGCGTTGAACGCCAGCAGCGCGATCAACCGCTCAACGGTCAGCCGCCCGGCGCGCAGCGCTGTGACCAGCAGCGGCAGCGTTGTCTCCAGGCCGGGCACGCCGGACGGCGGCGGATCACCGTCCTTCTCGGCTAGCGTGTGCGGCGCGTGGTCGGACTCGATCACGTCCACCGTGCCGTCGGCAACGGCATCCCACAGGGCGGCGCGGTCGGCTTCGGTTTTCAACTCCGGCTTCATGCGCCCCAACGCGCCCAGCGTCCGCACGTCGCGCTCGGTGAGGAAGAGGTGATGCGGCGTGACGCCGATGCTCACCGGCAGCCCTTCCGCTTTGGCGGCGCGCAGCAGGGCGATCTCCCCGGCGGCGCTGATGTGGCAGAAGTGGGTACGCTTGCCAGTGAGCCGCACCAGGGCCAGGATGTCGGCCACTGTCTCCCCCTCGGCGTGCACGGCGATGACCTTGCCCGCCGGCCAGGCGCGGAAGTGCGCCTCGCGTGCCGTCTGATCGTCCAGCAGCAGGGTGCCGGTCGTGGCATTGTTGTAGATTTTCAGCCCGCACACGCGCCCGGCGACGCTGGCGTAGGCGGCGGTGTTATCGGCCTGGCTGGCCCCGAAATACACGCCCCAGTCGCAGCGCGCGCCCGCGCCGATGGCGCTCAGCTTGCGCGTCAGCGCCGCCTCGTCAATGGTGGGGGGCGGCGTGTTGGGCATGTCCAGCACGGCCCAGTAGCCCCCAGCCAGCGCCGCCGCCGTCTCGCTGGCGAACGTGCCCTTGTGCGCCCAGTCGAGGTCGCGCAGGTGCACGTGCGGATCGATCATGCCGGGGATGGTCAGCGTCGAGGTTCTGCTGCGCTCGCCTAAACCCATAAGCCTCCCAACACTTTCGCCAGCAACGCCATGCGCACGAACATGCCGTTCTCCATCTGCCGGAAGTATACCGCACGCCTGTCGGCATCGAGCGCGTCGTGATCGTCGGGCGTGCCCATCTCGTTCTTGCGCGGCAGCGGGTGCATCAGGATCGCGTCCGGCTTGGCGCGGGCGAGCACCGGCGGCGTCATGATGAAGCGGTCTTTGATGGCCTCGTATTCGGCGCGGTCGGCGAAACGCTCTTCCTGCACGCGCGTCCAGTAGATCACGTCCGTCTCGGCCAGCACGTCGTCTATGGTATCCGTCCGGCGGACGCGGATGCCCTTCGACTCGACAAAACGGATGATGTCTTCGGGCATGGGCAGCAACTCCGGCCCGACGAGGTTGAGCGTGGTGTCCTGCGCCTCGTAGCGGGCGATCAGCTTGGCCAGCGAGTGGACGGTGCGCCCGTGCTTCAGGTCGCCGACCAGGGAGATGTTCAGCCCGTCAAGCGTGTGCTTGGCGTCGAAGATGGTGAAGCAGTCGAGCAGCGCCTGAGAGGGGTGCTCGCCGATGCCGTCGCCGCCGCTAATGACCACCGGGCGGCGCGAGATCTGCTCGGCCAGCCGGTCGAGGTAGTAGGCGGCCTCATAGGACGAGCCAACGTCCGGGTGGCGCAGGACGATCACATCAGCGTAGCAGCCCACCGCGCGCACGGTGTCAGCCAGATTCTCGCCCTTGTAGATGGAGGAGAAGCGCACGCCGTTGCTGGCGGCGACCACTTCGCCGCCCAGCCGGCGCATGGCCGCCTGGAAGGACAGATCGGTGCGCGTGCTGGCCTCGTAGAACAGCGTGGCCATCATCTTGCCCGCTGTCAGGGCCAGCAGCCCACGATCCTGCTGCTTGATGCGGCGGCGGATCGAGGCCGTGGCGTCGAAGAGGATTTGCAGGTCGTGGCGGTCGAACTGGTCTACGGAGATGATGTGCTTCTCGGTGAAGTTGCCGTCAATCTTGGGCGGGGTGTAGAGCGTCAGGAAGCGCCGGGACTGGCGAAGATCGTTGGTGATGAAATCGTCTGACATCGTGGCCTCCGCAGCACGCATAAAAAAAGACCACCAAACGGTGGTCTCAACGGTCGAAAACGACGGGTACGGCCAGTGGTGAGTCGCCGCCCGCGCCCGGCAGGCGCGGGACAGGCAGCAGGCAAATGGCATTCATCCCCGGCAGCATCTCCGTCCTCGCAGAACAGGCGGCTTGCTCCCTGCGGCGGGGGCGCGCAGCGCAGCACCCGCCATCCCGGTCACCAAGCCTGGCAGATTTTTACCAGGAACGGGCAGCGCCGTCAAGGGCAAAAACGACCGGATCTGCGCGCGCAGATGGTCCGGCAGGGGCGCTGCTCTGCTGTGCTCTGGTTGACCTCACCCCCGCTCGGCGCTAACGCGCCTCGCCCCCCCTCTCCGTCAGCGGAGAGTGGGAAAGGCCGAGCGTAGCGAGGCCAGGGGGTGAGGTCAATATCTCGGCGTCAAGCGGGTCACTGATAACCTTTGCACGCACCCAAAACAATACCTGTGCAGCGCATTTTGCGGTACCCTATGGCGACGAGCCACTGCCGCTGAATGCTTGGCAAGGGCGATGGCCCGGTCACACCGAACCCGGAGGTCTGATGGCCCCTGACACCCTCAGCCAGATGCTGCACAAGACCAGCCTGTTTGAGACGCTGGACGATGACGCCCTGATGGTGATGGCAGGGCTGGTCGAGGTAGTCGAATACCAGCCGCAGCAGTATCTGTTCCACGAGCGCCAGCCCCGCCAATCCGTGATGATCGTGGAGAGCGGCGAGGTGACCGTGACGCACGGCATCGGACAGCGCCCGGTCACCCTGGCGACGCTCGGCCCCGGCGCGCTGCTCGGCGAGCGTCTGTTGCTGGGCAGCCCGACGCACGTCGCGTCGGCCTACGCCAAGACCGCCGTGCGCGTGCTGTCGTTTTCACGGGCCGCGCTGGAACGGTTGGCTGAAAAACACCCGGACATCTACCAGCAGCTTGAGGCGGCAGCGGCGGCGACATTGAGCGAACGGCTCACCTATTCGGCGGCGCAGCAGGCGGGCAGCGACTCGCCCGTGCCCTCCGGTCGCTACCGCATCGAACAGGACTCGCTGGGGGAGCGGCGCATTCCCGAAGAAGCCTACTACGGCGTGCAGACTCAGCGAGCGGTCGAGAACTTCCCGATCTCAGATATGCCGATCAGCAAGTACCCGTTCCTGATCGAGGCGTTGGGCTGCGTCAAGCAGGCGTCGGCCCTGGCCAACCGGGACCTGGGCCTGCTCGACCCGCAGGTGGCGGAGGCCATCATCGCGGCGGCAGAAGAGGTCCGGCGGGGGCTGTGGACGGGCCAGTTTGTGGTGGATGTGATCCAGGGCGGGGCCGGTACGTCCACCAACATGAACGCCAATGAGGTGATCGCCAACCGCGCCCTGGAACTGCTGGGGCATCGCAAGGGTGAGTATGCGTATGTGCACCCGCTCAACCATGTGAACCTGTCGCAGAGCACCAACGACGTGTACCCGACATCGCTCAAGATCGCGCTGCATTTCTCCATCAGCGATCTGCTGCAGGCGATGCGCGAGCTGCGGGACGGGTTCGCGGCCAAAGCCGACGAATTCCGCGACGTGATCAAAATGGGGCGCACCCAGCTTCAGGACGCGGTGCCCATGACACTGGGGCAGGAATTCAGCACCTACGCCGTGATGCTGGACGAAGACATGGAGCGGCTGCGCGAGGCGGCGCAGCTTATTCTGGAGATCAACATGGGGGCGACGGCCATCGGCACCGGCATCAACGCGCACCCAGAGTTCGCCGGGCGCGTGTGCCAGTACCTGCGCAAGCTGACTGGTATTCCGCTGGTGATCTCGCCCAACCTGGTCGAGGCCACGCAGGATACCGGCGTCTTCGTGCAGTTGTCGGGCGTGCTCAAGCGCATTGCGGTCAAGCTGTCGAAGACGGCCAACGATCTGCGCCTGCTGTCGTCGGGGCCGCGCGCCGGCCTGCACGAGATCAACCTGCCAGCGGTGCAACCGGGATCGTCCATCATGCCGGGCAAGGTCAACCCGGTCATTCCAGAGGTGGTCAACCAGGTGGCCTTCGACGTGATCGGCAACGATGTCACGGTGACGATGGCGGCGCAGGCGGGGCAGCTTCAACTGAACGTGATGGAGCCGGTCATCGCCTACGCGCTGTTCAACAGCCTCACTCACCTGCGCAACGCCTGCCGCGTCTTCCTGACGCGCTGCGTGGAGGGCATCACCGCCAACCGCGAGCACCTGCGCCGGATGGTCGAGAACTCGATTGGCATCGTGACCGCGCTCAACCCGTATATCGGCTACGATCAGTCCGCCGCCATCGCCAAAGAGGCGCTGGCCAGCGGTCGCGGGGTGGTCGAGTTGGTGCTCGAACGCGGCCTGCTCACCCGCGAGCAGGTAGACGAGATTCTCAATCCAGAGCACATGGTCGCCCCGCGCTGGAAGCCGGAACAGCCGCCAATGGAGCCTGGCGATGAGGAGTCTCCTTCATGATGATCGCCATCATTGACTACGGGGCGGGCAACCTGCGCAGCGTGCGCAACGCCCTGGTCCACCTGGGCGCGGACGTGATCACCCTCGCCACGCCCGACGGGCTGGCCGATGCGGACAAGATCGTGCTGCCCGGTGTGGGCGCGTTCGGCGCGGGGATAGACGCCCTGCGCGCGGCGGGCTTCGAGGGGCCGCTGAAAGAGGCAGCAGCGGCGGGCGTGCCGCTGATCGGCATCTGCCTGGGGATGCAGTACCTCTTCGAGTCCAGCGACGAGATGGGCCGGCATCGCGGGCTGGGCTTGCTGCCGGGCCGCGTGACGCGCTTCCCTGCCAGCGGCCCCAAAGTGCCGCACATCGGCTGGAACCAGCTTCACATCCGGCGCGCGCACCCCTTGCTGGCCGGGATTGAGGACGGGGCCTACGCCTACTTCGTGCACTCGTACTACGTGGACGCGGGCGAGGCGGGCGACGTGCTGGCGACGACCGATTACGGGCTGGAGTTCGCTGCGGTGGTAGCGCGCGGTACCCTGTTCGGCATTCAGCCACACCCGGAAAAGAGCCAGGCGGTGGGCCTGCGCATCCTGCGCAACTTCGTGGAGCTTTGACCATGATCGTCTATCCGGCCATTGACCTGCGGCGCGGGCGCGTGGTGCGCCTCAAATACGGCGATCCCGCCCAGGAGACGGTGCACGGAGACGATCCGGTAGCCGTTGCGGAGCGTTGGCGGGCGGCGGGCGCGGCCTGGCTGCATGTGGTCAACCTGGACGGGGCGCTCGGCGAGGCGACGCTGGCCCTCGACGCGCTGCGGGCCATCGCCGGGGTGGGGCTGGCGGTGCAGTTCGGCGGCGGGCTGCGGACGCTCGATGACGCAGCGCGCGCACTGGACGCGGGAGCGGCGCGTGTCGTGCTGGGCACGCTCGCCGTGCAGCAGCCGGACGCGGCGGGCGAGGCCGTGACCCGCTTCGGCGCGCAGGCGGTGACGGTGGCCCTCGACGCGCGCGGCGGGCGCGTGGCGACGCACGGCTGGCAGGGAGTCAGCGCGTGGACTCCGGCGGAACTGGGCGCGGTCTTCGCGCGGATGGGCGTGATCCACGCGCTCTATACCGACGTGTCGCGCGACGGCGACCTGTCCGGCGTGAACGTCGAGGGGACGGCGGCGCTGGCGCGGGCGACCGGCCTGGCCGTGATCGCGTCGGGCGGGGTGGCGTCGCTCGAGGATGTGCGCCGTCTGCGCGCGACGGGCGCAGTGGCGGGCGTGGTCATCGGCCAGGCGCTCTATACGGGCGCGCTCGCGCTCGAAGACGCGTTGCGCGCGGCAGGACCGGTTTAGGCAGGGACACAAGATATTACCGCCGAGGCGCAGAGCGCCAGAGAAAGGCAAAGCCCCTAAAGTTCTTCTCCGCGCCTTCTGCGCCTCTGCGGTTCAAGCACTTCGCCCCCTTTGTGACCCGCCCACAGTTTGGCCTCGATTAATCCCCGCGCAGGCGCTATACTGGGCGCAGTGATCCAAACCGCGTTCAACAGAAGCCGAGAAGCCCCATGCGCCTGGGAATCATTGGCCTGCCCAACAGCGGCAAGACCACCCTCTTCAACGCCCTGACCGGCAGCAATTACCCGACCGAGCCGTTCTCCTCCGGCCAGTTGGAGGTGCACACGGCGGTCGTCAGCGTGCCCGACGCGCGCCTGGAGTACCTCAGTCAGATATTCCAGCCGAAGAAGACGGTACACGCCACCGTCACCTACACCGACATCGGCGGGCTGGACAAAGGCATTGGCGAGGGCGGGCTGAGCGGCCCCATGCGCAACGAGCTGGCCCAGGTGGACGCCTTTGTGCACGTGGTGCGCGCCTTCGAGGGTGACAGCGTGCTGCATACGCTGGACACCGTAGACCCGATCCGCGACCTAGGCGTGATCGAGAGCGAGTTCGTGCTGCTCGACCTGATCGCCGTCGAGAACCGGCTGGCGCGGCTGGAAGAGGAGCGCAAAAAGGGCAAGACCGATGCGCGCCAGCAGATCGCCCTGGAAACGGCGCTGATGGAGCGGCTGCGCGCGCAGCTTGAGGCCGAGCAGCCCTTGCGCGACCTGGACTTGACGCCCGACGAGCTAAAGATCGTGCGCGGCTACGGTTTCCTGACGCTCAAGCCGGTGCTGATCGTCTTCAACACCGGCAACGGCGAGACCGACCCCGCGCGCGATCTCGGCGAGCGGCAGCACACACGCGCCCTGACGCTGCAGGGCAAGCTCGAAGCCGAGATCGCCCAGCTTGATGATCCCGACGACGTGGCGCTGTTCCTGGCCGAGTACCAGATCGAGCGCCCCAGCCGCGAGCGCGTGCTCCAGCTTTCCTACGATCTGCTGGGCATCCACTCCTTCTTCACCTACGGCGAGGACGAGGTGCGCGCCTGGCCGCTGCGCAAGGGTGGCACGGCGCTCGAAGCGGCGGGCACCATCCACACCGACCTGGCGCGCGGCTTCATCCGCGCCGAGGTCGTCGCCTATGAGGATTTCGTGGCCGCGGGCGGCAGCATGGCCGAGGTCAAGGCGCGGGGGAAGATGCGCCTGGAAGGGCGCGATTACGTGGTGCGCGATGGCGATATGATCCTCGTGCGCTTCGCCATCTAGCGGGTGTTATGAACTCCACGCGCTCGGCGCAGCGGGAAGCGCGCAACGCCAGGTGCGG
>CAYNHD010000102.1:0-10913 GCA_964396775.1 uncultured Thermoflexus sp.
GGTGTGATCACCGACACCGCCGAGTACCACTACCAGGCCTGGAAGCGCCTGGCCGACGAAGAAGGCGTGCCCTTCACCCGCGCCGACAATGAGCACCTGCGCGGCGTATCGCGGCGCGAGTCCCTGTTGCGGCTGCTCAAGGGGCGGCAGGTCGACGAAGCGCGCCTGGAAGAAATGATGGCGCGCAAGAACCGCTATTATCAGGAACTGCTGGAGAAGGTGACGCCCGCCGATTTGCTGCCAGGGGTGGCGGCGCTCTTCGATGCGCTCGACGAAGCGAACGTTCGCTATGCCATCGCTTCGGCCAGCCGCAACGCCCGCACCGTCGTCGAACGACTGGGCATCGCCCATCGGCTGGCAGCTCTGGCCGATGGGAGCAGCGTCACCCGCCAGAAGCCCGCCCCCGACCTCTTCCGCTATGCCGCAGCGCGAATGGGCCTGCGCCCTGATGAATGCCTGGTCGTCGAGGATGCGGCGGCGGGCATCGAAGCGGCGCTCAACGCAGGGATGCCCTGCCTGGCGCTGGGGCCTGCTGAGCGTTTCGCCGAGATCGAAGCGCGCTTCGGGCCGGTGCCACGCCGCGAAAGCCTGGTGGGGCTGACGCTGGCCGATCTGCAGGCTGCCGCACGCCGCGATCCAGTCTGGACGGTGAGCCAGGATGGCTTCGACGCCGAGCGTCAACATCATCTGGAAACGGTCTTCACCATCGGCAACGGCTATTTCTGCACGCGCGGCAGCCTGGAAGAGGGCTATCCTGGCGATCATCCCCTCACCCTGGCGCATGGGGTATTCGACGACGTGCCGATCTTCTTCACCGAGCTGGCCAACCTCCCGGCCTGGCTCGATCTGAGCCTCATAGTGGACGGGCACCCCTTCCGGCTGGATCAGGGGCATTGCCTGCACAACGAGCGCTGGCTCGACCTGCGACAGGGCATCCTGCACCGCACAGTGCGCTGGCAGGCTCCCTCCGGCGCGCTGCTTGACCTGACCTTCGAGCGCTTCGCCAGCTACACACACGAGCACGTCGGCGCGCTGCGCGTGCTGATCACCGCCGTCAACCAGCCCTGTCAGATCGCCGTGACAACGGGCCTGAACGGCCACGTCATCAACGAAGACATCGTGCATTGGGATCACTTGGGGCAAGGCCAGGCGGAGAATGGCGCGATCTGGCTGCATAGCCGTACCCGTCACAGTGGGCTGGAACTGGCCGCCGCCGCTGCGCTGAGCGTCTCGACCGGCGTTGTGGCGCAGTGTCAGCTCTGCCCTGGTCACCCGCGCCTGATGGTGAACGAGCACCTGGACCTCGGACAGACGTTGCAGGTGGACAAGCTGATCAGCTACACCGTCAGTCGCGACGCTGTGCCGGATGCTGCCGACGTGATCGGGCGGGCGCTGGCCGCGCTGGACGGCTTATCCTATGAAGCACTGCGGGTCGCTCAGGTGCGCGCCTGGCGCGACCTGTGGACCGAAACCGACGTGCTCATCGAAGGCGACGACGAGGCGCAACTGGCCCTGCGCTTCTACCTGTTTCAATTGCTGGTTGCCGCGCCGCAACGCGACGAGCGCGTCAGCATCGGGGCCAAGACGCTCAGCGGACTGGGGTATCGGGGACATGTCTTCTGGGATACGGATATTTTCATCCTGCCCTTTTTCGCCTACACGCTGCCGCACATCGCTCGCAACATGCTGATGTATCGCTACCACACGTTGCCCGGCGCGCGCCGCAAGGCCGCCGCCAATGGCTTCAGCGGGGCGCAATATGCCTGGGAGAGCGCAGCGACCGGCGACGAGGTAACGCCCACCTGGGTACCGCGACCGGACGGCAAAGACCCGATTCGCATCTGGACGGGCGACATCGAGATTCACATCTCGGCGGACGTGGCCTACGCCGTGATGCAATACTGGCGCGTCACCGGCGATGATGCCTTCCTGCGCGACTACGGTGCGGAGATCGTGCTGGATACGGCGCGCTTCTGGGGCGAACGAGCCGAACTGGAAGAGCACGACGGGCAACGGCGCTATGTGCTGCGCGACGTGATCGGCCCGGACGAATACCACGACCACGTAGACAACAACGCCTACACCAACCGCATGGCGCAGTGGCACCTGCAGACGGCGCTGAACGTGCTGGACTGGCTGCGGGAACACCACCCCGACCGTTACCAGGCGCTGCGGACGCAGCTCGATCTGACCGACGCACGGCTGGCACACTGGCAGGACGTGATCGAGCATATGCTGATCCTGCGCGATCCCGCAACCGGCCTGCTGGAACAGTTCGAAGGGTTCTTCAAGTTGGAGCCGGTCGATCCGGCAGTGATTGCCAGCGCCGACCGCTCGATGCAGGTGGTGCTGGGCATCGAGGGGGCCAATCGCAGCCAGGTGATCAAACAGCCGGATGTGCTGATGCTGCTGTGCCTGCTGCGCGACGAAGTAGACGCGCGCACCTGGCAGGTCAACTGGGATGCCTACGCCCCGCTAACCGATCACCGCTATGGATCGTCGCTGGGGCCGAGCTTCCATGCCTGGGCGGCGTGCGAGCTGGCCCGCCCCGACGAAGGGTACGACTATTTCATGCTGGCTGCACGGGCCGACCTGCACGATGTGCGCGGCAACGCCGATGATGGCATCCACGCGGCGTCAGCAGGAGGGCTGTGGCAGGCCGCCGTCTTCGGCTTTGCCGGGCTGCACCTGGGCGAGGGGGAGCCGGCCATCACGCCCCGCCTGCCCGCGCACTGGCAACGGCTCAGTTTCCGCATCCGCTATCGCGGCGAGTCCTATCGCATTGACATCAGGCAAGGAGGTGAAGCACACATCAGCAAAGAAGAAACGCAGGCCTACCCAACGATCGTTCGACAGGTATAACGTTCAGACAGCCTTTTGAGGAGAGAAAACCATGCGTAAAGTCCATCTCTTGAGCCTGCTGGCCGTGCTGGCGCTGGTGATCTCCGGCGCAGGTGCGGCCCTGGCCCGCCAGGAAGTGACGCTCACGCTGATGGGGTGGTCGTCGTCTACGGCGGAGAACGACGCGCTGATGGCCCAGGTTGACGCTTTCATGGCCGCCAACGCTGATGTCAAGGTCAACGTCAACCTGGTGCCCGAATACGATCCCACCATCCAGGCCGCCTTCGCCGCTGGCGATCCGCCGAACGTCTTCTATGTAGATAGCTCCAGGCTGCCGGACTGGGCCGAGGCCGGCGTGCTGGCCTCCGGCGAAGGGAAGATCGAGAACCTTGAGGAGCATTACGAGTCGCTGCTGGAGGCCTTCACCTACGACGGCACGCTCTATTGCCCGCCTAAGGACTTCTCGATCATGGCCCTGCAGTACAACAAAGACATGTTCGATGCGGCAGGGCTGGACTATCCCATGCCGGACTGGACCTGGGACGACCTGCGTGCCGCTGCCGAGGCGCTGACCGGCACCGATGCCGAAGGCCGGACCGTGCTCGGCCTGGTGACCCCGCCCAACTTCGAGCGCTGGCTGCCCTTCCTCTACCAGGCGGGTGGCTCGGTGCTGAACGAGGACTGGACGGAAGTCACGCTCGACAGCGACGAGGCGCGCGAGGCGCTGGAGTTCTACGTGGGCATGGCGCAGGATGGCATCGCCGGCCCGCCCTCGGCGGTGGACGCTGGCTGGGGCGGCGAAGCCTTCGGGCAGCGCCGTGTGGCCATGGCCATGGAAGGCAACTGGGTGATCAAGTACCTGCTCGATCAGTTCCCCGATCTCAACTGGGGTGTGACCGAGCTGCCCAAGCACCCTGAGGGTGGTCAGGCGACGATGGTCTTCACTGTGTGCTATGGCGTGGCAGCGGACAACGACTATCCCGATGAGTCCTGGAAGCTGGTCAACTTCCTGACCGGCCCCGAAGGTTCGCTGATGGTCGCCGAGCAGGGCTTCGGCGTCATCCCGCCCGCCAAGAGCGCCGCGGATGTCTGGCTGCAAGCCATCGGTGAGGAATATGGCGCAGGCTTCCTGGCCGGCGCCCCCTATGCCCACAAGTGGCAGTTCCCGGTGGGCTTCGGCGAAGTGTTCGACACCTTCAACGCCGGGCTGCAACTCGCCTTCGAGGGGCAGGCGCTGCCTGACGACGTGATCGTGGACACGGCAGCCGTTGCCGAAGAGGTGCTCGCCCGTTAATCTCCGCTCGACTGCAGGGGGCGCACACGCGCCCCCTGCCCTTAGTGGCAGGAGGATGTCCGCCCATGAGCGAGACAACGACGGTGGCGCACAAGAAGCGGATCACCACCATGGCCGCCAAGAAGCGCCAGGAGGCCATCGCAGGCTACATGTTCATGGCCCCTGCCCTGGTGATCTTCCTGGTGTTCCTGATCATCCCCATTGCGGCGGCAGTCTACCTGAGCCTGACCGACTGGAACGGCATCTCGCCCGTCTTCGAAAAGGGGGCGTTCAATTTCGTCGGGCTGGACAACTACAGCGATCTGCTGCGGGGATACCATACCGACGACGCGGGCGAGGTCGTTAAGGCCACCACCCGTCAAAAGGACTTCTTCATCGCGCTGAAGAACACCACCTACTATGTGCTGGGCGTGGTGCCCACCCAGACTATCTTGGCCCTGATCCTGGCGGTGATCCTCAACCAACGCTGGCTGAAGGCTAGGGGATTCTTCCGCACGGCGTTCTATTTCCCCTCGATCACCTCGTCTGTGGTGATCTCGCTCATCTTCATGTGGATGTTCACGCGCGGCGGGCTGGTGAACACGACGGTGCAGGCTCTCTTTTCCGGCTACGAGAACAATCAGTTCATCAACTGGCTGGACGACCCGCGCGGCATCATTCACATTCTCCTGGGGCAGTTTGGCGTCACCCGCACAAGTGTAGGTGACTGGGCCAGCAACCGCATGTTCGGCAACACGCTGTGGGAGTGGATCAGCGGCCCCAGCGTCACCATGTCCACGATCATGATCCTCAACGCCTGGACTACTATCGGCACGATGATGGTCATCTTCCTGGCCGCGCTGCAGAACATTCCCAACCACGTCTATGAGGCAGCAGCCATTGACGGAGCCAATGGGTGGCAGATCTTCCGCCGCATCACCGTGCCGCTGCTGCGCCCGACGACGTTCTTCGTCGTCACCCTGGGCCTGATCGGCTGTTTCCAGGTCTTCGACCAGGTTTACGTGATCTCCAGCGGCGGCCCGGCCAAGACGACCTACACCATCGCCTACATGGTCTACCTCAACGGCTTCGACCGCTCGGCTATGGGCCTGGCCGCAGCGACGGCCATCGTGTTGTTCTTCATCATCTTCACCTTCACGCTCCTGCAGCGCTTCATCGTCAAAGAGCGCGCGAACATTTAGGCGCGACACGAGAGGAGATAACCGATGGCAACTGCACAACCACTCCCAACCTCTGTGAGCGCTGAGCGCCGTTCGCCGCTGGCCGTGACGCTGACCGCGTTGGGCTGGTCGGTGCTGATTCTGTTCGCAGCACTGGAAGTCTTCCCGTTCGTGTTTACGGTGGCCAATTCGTTCAAGTGCTTGCCCGCCGTGCAGAGCTACCCGCGCTCGCTCATCCCTGTACCGCCGTTCGGCGCGGAATGCACCTATGAGGACGAAGAACGGGCCGGGGTGAGCCGCCCGCCCAGCGAGACCTCCGGCCCTGTGACCTTCAACCCGACCCTGGAAGGCTACCAGGAAATCCTCGACGCCAATCTGCCACGTTGGTTGTTCAATACGGGCTTTTTCGCCGTGGCCGTGACCATTCTGCGCCTGGCCTTCGATTCGCTGGCCGGGTACGCCCTGGCCCGCTTGAAGTTCCCCGGCAACCGCCTGCTCTTTTTCACCATCCTGGGCACGATGATGGTGCCGCCCATCGTGCTGCTCATCCCGCGCTTCATCATCCTCAAGCAGTTTAGTATGCTCAACACCTACCAGGGGCTGATCGTGCCGCTGGCCGTGGATGCTTTTGGCATCTTCCTGATGAAGCAGTTCTTCGAGTCCCTTCCGGGCGAGATCGAAGAGGCGGCGCTGGTGGACGGGGCAAATCGCTTCGTGCTGTTCACGCGGGTCGTGCTGCCTATGGCTACCCCGGCCCTGACCGCGCTGGCCATTTTTAGCTTCCAGGGCACCTGGAACGACTTCCTGATGCCGCTGATCATTCTCTCTGGTAATCAGGACCTGTGGACGTTGCCGCTTGGACTCAGTTTTCTGCGCGGAGCCTATGGCGAGACGTTGCGCTGGCACGCTTTTCTGGCTGGCTCAGTGATCACCACGCTGCCGCTGGCGCTGATCTTCTTCTATTTCCAGCGCTATTTTGTGGAGGGCATCAGCTACAGCGGGTTGAAGGGATAGCCGCCCCATGTGGGACGGACTGCGCGCGGCACGGCGCGGCCTGAGCAATTTCCGGCTGGCCGGCTACTCGTATATCTGGACGAACCTGGCTTTTGTGGCCTTATGCCTGCCGGTGATCACCGCGCCTGCCGCCTATAGTGCCCTGATGCGGGTGGGGCATCTGGCCCATACCAGCCCGTCCGATGCAGACCTGGCCGCCTTCTGGGAGACGTTCCGCGCCAACCTGCGTCGCGCCTTGCCCTGGGGCCTCGGCAATGCCCTGTTCGCGCTGATCAACTTCAACAATCTGATCGCCTACGCTCCCCTGGATACGCCTCTGGTGCTGGCCCTGGAGACGGTGTGGATCGTTGCAGGGGTGATCTGGCTGGGGATGTTGTTTTATACCTGGCCGATCTACTACGAGATGGAAGAACCGACCGTCGGCGGGGCGTTGCGCAATGCGTTGGTGATGGTGCTACAGAACCCCCTGTTCACGCTGGCCGTGTTGCTGGTAATTGCCTTGCTGGCCGCCCTCAGCACGCTGCTGGTGGCGGCCTGGTTGCTGCTCACCTGGGGGGCGATCGCCGCCATCGCCAACGCCGCCGTCCTCGACCGCCTGGAACGCTACCGCGCCCGCTGATACGCCCTAGTGCTGGAGCAACTGCTCCACCCACTCCAGCGACAGCGCCCCGGCGAAGGCAATGCTCGTCGCCTGGATGGTCTTGCCCAGAAACGCCATGCTCAGGAATTGCCAGACGGGCATCCGCCCCGCCCCCGCCATCAGCCCCGCCAGGTCAAAGAACGGGTTGGGTACCGCGCTCAGGGCGAAGATCGTCAGCAGACCGTTGCGATCCATCCAGCCCCGGATACGGAGCGCCACAGCCGATTCCTCCACCAGCGCCAGCCCTGTATAGCCCGTGAAGTAACCGGTCATCTCCCCCAGGGCAGCGCCCAGCGCCGCAGCCGTGCCTACCAGCACAGGGTTGAGCGTGCTGCCCAGCACAAACACGATGATCAGCCCCGGCGCGGGCAGCACGAGCGTGGCATTGCTGACCAGCATGGCCAGGAACGCACCCGCATAGCCGAGCGTAGAGAACTCCTGCAGACGGTCGCGGTGTGTGGCGACGGCGATGGTGAACAGGATGATGCCCACGAGTCCGGCTCCGCGCAACACCCACGAGAGCTTCGATGGCCTATAGGGTTGCGCTGGTTTCATAGAGTCCTTCTCATGACTCTGGGCGAGTGACTGCCGATCCTGATGGGTGATAGGCTCTCCACTAGGCATGGCGGGTCACCGGCGCAGCAGGCTGGAACGCAGTTCTGGGCTGTCAAGCATACTACGAATGCGCGCGGCCACCATGTCAATTGCCACCAGATTCAGGCCCCCTTCGGGGATGATCACGTCCGCATAACGCTTGCTCGGCTCGACGAAATCCAGATGCATCGGGCGGACGCTGGTCAGGTATTGCTCGATGACCGACTCGACCGTGCGCCCGCGCTCCGCCAGGTCGCGCTTCAAGCGGCGGATGAAGCGAATATCAGGGTCGGTATCTACGAAGATACGCGCATCAAAGAGCTTGCGCAATTCCGGCTCGGCGAAGATCAGAATCCCCTCCACCAGGATGATCGGCTGGGGATAGACGACCGTGACTTCGCTCAGGCGGCGGTTGGTCGTGAAATCGTACCGGGGCACAGCGACTGGCTCTCCCCGCTTCAATTGCAGAATGTGCTCAATCAGCAGGGATGTTTCCAGCGTGTCGGGGTGATCGAAGTTGATGGCTTGCGCGTGGGCAAAGGGGATGTCGCGGAGGTCTTTGTAGTAGGCGTCGTGTTCGAGGTAGGCGATATTCTCGGTGCCCACGCGCTCCAGGATAGCCCGCGAGACGGTTGTCTTGCCCGCCCCCGTCCCGCCTGCCACGCCAATGGTGACCGGATTGATGGGACTGTGTGCGCCGGTCATGGGAACCTCCCCGACCTCGTACCGCTAAAAGAAATGCCCGCAGCTTTCGCACTGGGGCACTTTCTCTCGCAGAGCCACCCAAGGGAGTTGAACCCTTAACCTAACGCTTACGAAGCGTTTGCTCTGCCGATTGAGCTAGGGTGGCGACGACTAGGGGGCATTATAGCAGTCCCCACCGTCGCTGACAAGAGCAATTCCGCCGCGCCGGGCGCGCGCAAAACCCGTCAGGCGCTAGGGGCGCTGCTCTGCTGCGCCCTGATTTACCTCACCCCCGCTCGGCGCTGACGCGCGTTGTCCGGCCCCTCCCCCAATGGTATAATCCGCGCCTCATCACGGGATCACGGGTCATTTCGCCGGGCAGCCCAGGAGCGCACGCACACGCCATGCCTATTCAGGTCCTGCCGGACGTTGTTGCCGCGCAGATCGCCGCCGGCGAGGTCGTCGAGCGCCCGGCCTCGGTCGTCAAGGAACTGCTGGAGAACGCCATTGACGCCGGCGCAACCTCTATCATCATCGAGGTCGAGCGCGGCGGGCAGCGCCTGATCCGCGTCAGCGACGATGGCGCGGGCATCCCCGTCGGCGAAGTGGCTCTGGCCTTCGCCCGCCACTCAACCAGCAAGCTGCGCACGGTGGACGATCTCAACGCCATCACCACGCTGGGCTTTCGCGGGGAGGCGCTGGCCAGCATCGCCGCCGTCAGTCGCACCCGGCTGGTCACGCGCTATCACGAGGAACAGGTCGGCGCTGAAGTGCTCGTCGAGGGCGGCGAACTGCGCGCCGAGCGCCCCGCCGGTGCCCCCGTCGGCACAGTTGTCGAGGTCGAGAACCTGTTCTTCAACACGCCCGCCCGTCTCAAGTTCCTCAAGTCGGAGAGCACCGAGCGCCGCCACATCACGCAACTGGTCACCCGCTACGCGCTGGCCTATCCGCGCATCCGCTTCCAACTGATTCAGGAGGGACGCGAGCAATTCCACAGCACGGGCAGCGGCGATCTGGCCGATGTGCTGGTAGAGGCGTTCGGGCTGGAGAGCTTCCGCGACATGCTCGAAGTCAGCCCGCTGCCCCCGGCGCGCCCAGACCTGCCGCCCATCGAAGTCTACGGCTTCGCCTCTGTGCCCGCGCTCAACCGCGCCAACCGGAGCCATATTGTGCTCTTCGTCAACGGGCGTGCTATCATGGATCAGAGCCTGTCCTACGCCGTCGTCCAGGCGTATCACACGCTCATCCCTCAGGGGCGCTACCCGCTGGCCGTGCTGCTGATCGCGCTACCTCCCGAAGAAGTGGACGTAAACGTGCACCCCACCAAAGCGGAAGTGCGCTTCCGCGCGCCGGATGCTGTGTTCTCGGCGGTGCAGCGCGCCGTCCGCCAGGCGGTGGTCGGCCAGGCTCCCGTGCCGTCGGTGGGCGGCGCTTTCCCCTCCGCCCGCGACTCCGGCTGGTCAGCCGCCGATCACGACCACCATCTCGCTCCCGCAAGCCGCCCTCTGCTGCCCGGTGAGGAGCAGCTTCGCCTGGAATTGCACGCCTTTGACGCGGGCCGACACGCCCGCCACGTGCCGCTGGACTTCGCACCAGCCGCCGGACGCGAGGCCACTGATCCTACCGCCATCCCCGCCGGGCCGCAGGGGCCGCAGCGCCCGCGCACGCTGCCCATCCTGCGCGTCGTCGGGCAGGTAGGCGCTGCCTACATCGTCGCCGAAGGCCCGGCAGGGCTGTACCTGATTGACCAGCACGCCGCCCACGAGCGCATCTTGTACGAGGAATTCATGGCCCGGCAAGCGGCCATGCAGCCCGTCGCTCAACAGGCCCTCCCTTCGAGCACCGTTGAGCTGCCAGGGGCGGCGGCCTTGCTCGTCGAGGAGAATCTCGCCACCCTGGAAGCCCTCGGCTTCGCCCTGGAACCCTTTGGCGGCGGCACCTTCCGCGTGCGCGCCGTGCCCGCCCTGCTCGCCGGGCGCGACCCCGCCGAAGTGCTGCACGGCCTGGTCGAAGACCTGGAAGCGGGCGCGTCGCCTGGCGACGCTGATCTGGAAGCGCGCCTCGTCCGCCGCGTCTGCAAAGCCGCAGCGGTGAAAGCGGGCCAGCTTCTCAGCTTCGCCGAGATGCAGACGCTCATCCAGCAGCTTGAACGCTGCGAGTCGCCGCATACCTGCCCGCACGGACGCCCGACCCTGCTGCACATCAGCGCCAGCGAGCTGACCCGCCTGTTTGGGCGCACGTGAAGCACTCTGAGTAACCAGCCAGGAGCGCCCCCGATGAAACTAGGCGTCGTCTTCCCCCAGGCCGAGATCGGCACCGACCCGCTGGCGATCAAAGACTTCGCACAGGCCGTCGAAGGTCTGGGTTACGACTACCTGCTCACTTACGAACACGTGCTCGGGGCTGACCCGGCGGACTATCCGGACGGGCGGCGCTTCGCCTACACCTTCCGCGACCAGTTTCACGAGCCGCTGGTGCTCTTCGGCTACCTGGCGGCGCTCACCCAGCGCCTCGAATTCGCCACTGGCATCCTCATCCTGCCGCAGCGCAACACCGCCCTGGTCGCCAAGCAGGCCACCGAAGTGGACCTCCTGTCGGGCGGGCGGCTGCGCCTGGGAATCGGCGTGGGCTGGAACGAGGCCGAGATGCGCGGCGTCGGCTACGATTTCGCCACGCGCGGCAGGCG
>CAYNHD010000103.1:0-10868 GCA_964396775.1 uncultured Thermoflexus sp.
GCAGGCGGGGAGGGATTTAGGGTGGGGTTGCAGGCCTTTTCAAACGGCCTCTCACGGTTTGGCCTCACCCCCCAGCCCCCTTTCCACGACGTGGGGAGGGGATTTAGGGGCGGGGTTAATATCACACACAACATCACTTTGCTCATCTCAATGATTCTCATCTGCCTGTCCGCCCCCGAACCGCGTATGGAGAGGAGATTTTCCAATCCGCAATTCGCAATTCGCAATCCGAAATCCTGCTCTTTCTCCGCGTCTCTGCGGTGAGGCTCTGCGGTGAGGCTCTAAGGCCTCGGTGTGGCAAAAAAGTTAAGAATTCATGAATAAAGCATAAAGATGGTTGTGATGTGTTACTCTTAGAATAAGCGGGATCTCCAAATCAAATCGGGCCGGGTGCGCTGGCGAGTCGCACGAGCGGTAAGCGCGCCCGGCCCATCGTCTGAACACGACGTATGGCAAACTCTGACGCGATCACACACGGATATTTCTACCGCCAGCTTGAGGCGCTGCGGGCGCGCATCCGCAAGCTGGAGCACGATGCGGCCCGGCACGCCCAGCTTCAGCAGGTGCTGGAGGAGAGCGAGCAGCGTTATGCTGCTCTGTTCAACCAGGCGTTTGATGCCATCCTCCTGGAAGATGAGACCGAGCGCATCCTCGACGCCAATCCTGCCGCCTGCCGCATGTTGGGCTACACCCGCGACGAGCTGTGCGCCATGAGCACGGCGCAGTTGCAGGCGGGGCGGCGCAGCAGCTGTGCCCCAAACCCCGTTTACCGCCGGGCGCTGGAAGGGCAGCGCGAAGGCACTCGTCTGTCACTCACGTTGGTTCGCCGCGATGGAACGACTTTCCCCGCCGACGTGACCATCACCCCGCTCGATCTGCGGCAGGGGCTGGTCTTCCTGGCCATCCTGCGCGACATGAGCGAGCGCCAGCAGGCAGCGCAGGCGTTGGCCGACGAGCGCAACCTGCTGCGCACGCTGATTGACCTGCTGCCCGACTACATCTATCTCAAAGACCGCGACGGGCGCTACCAGTTGGTGAACAGGGCGTCGGCGAAGTTCCTGGGCCTCTCTTCGAGCACTGGCCTCCTGGGCAAAACGCCCGCCGACCTTTTCGCGCCGGATCAGGCTGCCGCGCTCAGTGCCGCCGACCGCGCCGTGCTGGAATCCGGCCAGCCGGTTTCTCAAGTCGAGCAGGAAGTTGAGGACTCGCAAGGGAATGCTCATACCCTGCTGATGAACAAGGTGCCCCTGCGCGACAGCCAGGGGGCGATTGTCGGTCTGGTCGGCATCGCCCACGACATCACCGAGCACAAGCGCACCGAAGAGGCGTTGAAGCACTACGCCGCGCGGCTCAATGTGCTCCATCTCCTTGACCAGGGCGTGCTGTCCGGGCAATCCGCTGAGGAAATCGCCGCCGGCGCGCTGGCCGGCTTTTGCGAGCTGGTGCCCTGCCACAGCGCGGGGCTGGCGCTGTTCGACGCCGGGAAAGACGACGCGCTGATCGTCATCGCCAGCGAGTACGGCGAGACCATCGCCAACGCCGGTGAGCACATTGCGCTGGGGCAGTTCGCCATGCCAGAGAATGTGCCCGCCCTGCGCCAGGCGATCATCCCCGATCTCACCACGTTGAGCGCGCCCAGCGCGCTCCAGGCACGGCTGGCCCAGCAGGGCGTGCACGCCTACCTGAGCGCGCCGCTGGTGGTCGAGGGCCACTTGCTGGGCGAACTGGCCCTGGGCGCGCAGGAACCAGGAGCGTTTGGCGTAGCGCACCGCGTCATCGCCACCCAGTTGGCCGACCAGATCGCCATCGCCATGTCGCACGCCCGGCTCAGCGCCCAGGTTCAGCGCCACAACGAGGAGCTTCAGCAGCGCGTCGCCGAGCGCACCCAGGAACTGGACCGCACGCGCAGCCGTGTTGAGGCCATTCTCAACAACAGCAGCGACGCCATCATCCTCAGCCGCGCCGACGGCAGCATCTCGCAGACCAACCTCACCTTCGACCGGTTGTTTGGCTACCTGCCCGATGAGCTATTCCACCACCCCCTGACGGCGGTCGCCCATCCGGAGTGGGTGGTTCGTTTCGCAGACGCCATCGAGCAGGTCGCCCATCAAGGGACGGTGCAGCGGCTGGAGATTGTGGCCCAGCGCAAGGACGGCACGACGTTCGATGCAGAGGTGGCGCTGTCGCTGATCCCGGCAGGGACTGGACGGCGCAGCGGCATTGTCTGCCACCTGCGCGACATCACCGAGCGCAAGCGCGCCGAAGAAGAACTGCGCCGGGCGTTGGAGAAAGAGCGCGAACTGAGCGAGCTAAAGACGCGCTTCGTGTCTATGGCCTCGCACGAGTTCCGCACGCCGCTGACAACCATCGTCTCGTCCACTGAGATTCTGGAGCGGTACCTCGACCGCTTGCAGCCCGCCCAGCGAGAGAAGCATTTCCGGCATATTGAGATCGCCTCGCGGCACATGACCCAACTGCTGGACGAGGTGCTCTTGCTGGGGCAGGTCGAGGCCGAACAGCTTCAGTTCAAGCCCGTTCCCCTTAACCTGGCCGCGCTGGCCGCCGAGGTGCTGGAACAGGTCCAACTGAGCGCCCCGCCGGGGATCGTGTTCGATGTCGCGCTGGACGGCGCGTGCGGGGACAGGCTGCTCGACGAACAACTCATGCGCCATATCCTGACCAACCTGCTCTCGAATGCCGTCAAGTACTCACCGAAGGGGGGAACGGTGCGCTCCAGTGTCACCTGCGCCGCCGAAGGCATCACCATCCGCGTGCAGGATGAGGGCATCGGCATCCCCGAAAAAGACCAGGAACGCCTGTACGAGCCGTTCCACCGCGCCAGCAACGTGGACACCATCCAGGGGACGGGCCTGGGGCTGGCCATCACCAAGCACGCGGTAGACCTGCATGGTGGCACCATTGTCTGCGACAGCACGGTTGGCGTGGGGACGACTTTTACAGTTAGAATCCCATCACGGTAGGGGGCAGAGCCGAGGCATTGCGAATTGCGGATTGCGAATTGCGAAATCCGAAATCCATTGGGCGGCAGAGCCGAGGCACTCCGCACTCCGCAATCCGAAATCCGAAATCTATTGGGCGGCAAACTCGGAGCCATTTCGCAATTCGCAATCCGAAATCCGAAATCCATGAAGCCCGGAGAGCACGCTGGTGACCAAAATCCTGGTGATCGAAGACGAAGAAACGGTACGCGAGAATATCCTGGAGATTCTGGGATATGAGGGGTTCGAGATCGTTGGCGCGTCCAACGGGCGCGACGGCGTGGCCGCTGCCCGCGAGTTCCGGCCCGACGTGATCGTGTGCGACATCGCCATGCCAGAGATGGACGGCTATTCCGTGTTGCTGGAAGTGCGCCAGATTGCGGAGATCGCGGCGGTGCCGTTCATCTTCCTGACCGCGCGCTCCGACCGGGCCTTCATGCGGCACGGCATGGAACTGGGCGCGGACGACTACCTGACCAAGCCGTTCTCGGCGGCAGAATTGCTCGCCGCGATCATGGCGCGCATCGAGCGCCGTGACCTGACCGCGCGCAACATCTCCGGCGAGGTGGAAGAGGCCAAGCGCCAACTGGTGCAGATGGTCGCCCACGAGCTACGCACGCCGCTGGTGTCTATTGAGATGGCGCTCGACATCATCTCGCGGCAGCTTGGCCAGCTTGCTCCCCACCAGGTTCAGGAACTGCTTGACTACATCGGGCGCGGCAGCAACCGGCTGCATCACGTCGTGGACCAGATGGTTTTCATCACGCAGTTGGAAGCCGGGCTGCTCACGCCCGCTGCCCTGCGCGAGCACGGCATGGCCGTGCACCTGTCTGAACTACTCATCGCCGCCGTCAACCTGGCTCGCCGCTTCGCCGCGCGCAGCCCGGACGTGAGCGTGCGCACGCAAGAGAGCGACAAAGACGCTTTCGTGTGGGGCGACACCAACGCGCTCAAGCACGCGCTGGCCGAGATCATTGCCAATGCGCTCAGCTTTTCGCCCCAGAGCACTGAGGTCGTCCTGTCGCAATGGGTGGCTGGCGACAACACCGTGATCGCCATCGTGGATCAGGGGCCGGGCATCCCGCCGCAGCAGCTTGCCAACGCCCTGCGCGAGTTCCACCAGATTGATCGCGGGCACTACGAGCAGCAGGGCATGGGCCTGGGATTGTCGCTGGCCCGCCGCCTGATCGAAGTGCACGGCGGCGTGCTGGACATCCAGTCGGTGATGGGGCGCGGCACGCAGGTGACGGTGCAGCTTCCGCTCGCCAGGGACTCGTAAGCGGCGGGCCGCCTGCGCGCGGGCTATTCAGATTTTCTGGGCAAAACGTCACCACAGAGACGCAGAGAGCGCAGAGAAAGAGCGGTTTTAAGACATTCCCAGTTCTTCTCTGTGTCCTCTGCGCCTCTGCGGTTCAGAGAATCTCGCCCCCAATCCGAGCGCACTTGCACCGGGCACGCCGCGCCTGCCGGGTGGACTTTTCAGGAGTGGGGGCGGGGCGCTAACAGATACGCGGCAGAATCTCGCCCAGCGGCAGGTCTACCACGCGCCGCCCGCCGATGCCCGTGCGGGCGATGACCAGGCCAGGATGCTCGGCCACGACCTCGCCGATCAGCGCCGCATCCGCGCCGAGGGGGTGACGGCGCATGGTCTCCAGCACCGCCTCCGCGTGCTCGCGCGGGACGACGGCGACCAGCTTGCCCTCGTTAGCCACGTAAAGCGGGTCAATGCCCAGCATCTCGCAGGCGGCCATCACCGCCGGGCGCACGGGGATCGCCGTCTCCTCGATGGCGAAGCCCGCCCGCGATTGCCCGGCCAGCTCGTTGAGCACAGCCGCCAGCCCGCCGCGCGTGGCGTCGCGCAGGCAGTGAATGTCGCTCGTCACAGCCAGCATGTCAGCGACCAGCGTGTGTAGCGGCGCGCTGTCGCTGACCAGCTCCGTCTCGAAGCTCAGCCCCTCGCGCACCGACATGATGGCCATGCCGTGATCGCCGACCGTCCCGCTGAGCAGGATGGCGTCGCCGGGGCGGGCGCGGTCGGCGGCGATGTGCACGCCGGGCGGCACCAGGCCCAGCCCCGCCGTGTTGATGAAGACCCCGTCGCCCTTGCCCTTGTTGACCACTTTGGTGTCGCCCGTCACCAACTGCACGCCTGCCGCCCGGCACGCCCCGGCCATCGAGGTGGCGATGCGCCCCAGGTCGTCCATCGGCAGCCCCTCTTCGAGGATGAAGCCCGCCGACAGGTACAGCGGCTGCGCTCCGCTCACCGCCAGGTCGTTGATCGTGCCGTGCACGGCCAGGCTGCCGATGTCGCCGCCGGGGAAGAACAGCGGGCTGATCACGAAGGAGTCGGTGGTGAAGGCCAGCCGCGCCCCGTTGATGTCCAGCACGGCCTGGTCGTTGAGCGCGGCCAGCGCCGGGTTGTCAAACAGCGGCACGAACAGGTGCTGGATCAGGTCGGCGGAGAGCCGCCCGCCGCTGCCATGCCCCAGCACGATCTGCGGGTAGTCGCGCAGCGGCAGCGGGCAGACGAAGCCGGAGAAGGTGGATGGGTGGGTCAAGGGATGTCCGTTCAATGGTCAGGGTTGTTTGGGCAAAGCCGTGTAGATTCTACCGTCTGAAGGGTGCGATCACAAAGTTGGGCGGTAGACGGTTCAACGAATGCGCCAGAGCCGACCAGAAGGGTTTCATTGGGAAGCGGAGCGGCAAACGCCAGACTTCCGAAGTCTGCGCAGACTTCGGAAGTCTCCAGGGAAACCTGGCGCTGACGATATAGTGGATGCCGCAACTACACTTTGATCTGTTGGAGTCGCCTCTTAAGCGCACGTTCAAGCTGTGTCATGCCGGCGATCAGTGTCTCTTGCAACTCATCCCATTTGTCGCGCTCGGCGAGATTGCCGCGATCATCCCATCGCCTTATGACCCGGCTTGCGCGTCTATTGTCCAATCGCTGCCAGTTCAATGGCTCGCCGAACTCACGTTCGATCTCATCCCTCTGAGCAAACAGCGCATCGAAAATCGCCTTGTTGGTATCATAATTGCCGGTGTCTATATACAACTCGATTCCCGCGCCATCTTTCCAAATCAGATAGCTGTACACGACTCCACCTCTGCCGGCCCCCGTACTTAGCCAGTGATCACGGCTTGGTTTGATATTCGCGAACAGGGCAATCTTTCGCTCTCTGACGCGCTTAACTAACTCAGTCCAGAATTCGAGCCGCAACTGATGGCGTTCCGACCAATCCTTCTTGGTTTCGCCAACCTGTTTGGTTTCTTCATCGGGTCCAGCCAGCACAGTGAACAGCGGCGCAAAAGGTGAGTCTCCGATACGCACCGCCTCAACCCGAACTAGATAGAACGTAATGTCTGTGCCCGTCGTCTCATTCAACCATTCGATAACCCGCTCGTGTTCAGGGCGTACTTCTGGCGTCACCCAGATGGCACTACTCGCTTCCAGATTAACCAGGTATGTTAGGATTTTGCCAAGATGATCATGGTCAGTACGTTCGAGTTGGTTTTCGACAATAACCAATCTTCCGGCATCGTCCTCGCACAACAGGTCTACATTAAACGACCCTACTGTTTTCTCTCGCTCCAATACGCTGAGTTCCAGTCCCAGGCGATCGGTCAGAGCATCAATGTTCTGTTCAAGCCAGGTAGTGAAATCGAGCGCCTCGCGTTTGAACGCTTCGCGTACCGGAACAATCTCGATTTTCCCGATCTGCTTCGACATCTTCTTTCCTCAGGGGAACATGACCTTCCGATCGGCCAAACCGCATCTTATCAGAGGCTTTCGCTGGCTCGAATTATATGCCAACCTCCACAGCACAAAAAGCCCGCCGGAATCGCGGGGCGAATCAGCGGACGCTGCGATCAGGCTGGCTTGCGCAAGTCCATCTCAACCGGCAGCGACTGAGGCAACTGCGCAGATCCAAAGCGCGATGACAGGTTCAGCACCGTCAGCCCGACAATCTCGCCAGTGTCCGGGTCTATGCGCAACAGCACATCGTCGCCCACTTCCTGCGAAATCGCCGGGCGCGGCTCGCCAATAGACAGATACAATACGTCCCCTTCCGCGTCATAGAACAACTGCGTCACTTTGTCCATATCACGTCTCTGGGCTTGATCCTGACCTATCGTCCGCTGTGATTTTATCACGCCGCCGTCGTGACTACCTGGACCTTCACCCCGAACCGCGCCAGGAACTCCGACAGCACCGACCACGATAGCGGAAAGCCGGGCGAATCGCCCGCTCCCAGATAGGCCAGCACGTCCATGATGGCCTCTTCATTGGGAACGTCCTCGTCGCTTTCAGCGACCATCACCAGCGCGTCCTCGGCCCAGCGTACCAGTTCCGCTTCGGTCATGCGGTGATTGAGATGCGCCAGGATTTTCTCGACGACCACCTCCTGGGTAATCACGCGCCACCTCCCTCTACAAGAGGCTCGTGCCCCGCCGCCCGGCCCGCTCACTCGACCGGCTGCGCCTGGGCCAGGGCCGCGCCGCGTTCCAGCGCCGCTTTGTTGATCGCGTGCAGGTGCGCCTTGCGCGCGCCGAGCTTGTCTTGCAGCACGGCCAGCACCGTCTCGACGCGCACAATCGGCTGGCGGGCCAGCAGCGCGCCGAAGAGGATCATGTTGGCCACACGCACCTGGCCCATCTCCGTCGCCGCTTCTGTCGCCGGGATGAGCACGATCTCCAGGTCGGTGCGCGCCGGCGGCGTGACCATCAGCGACTGGTTGACGACCAGCAGCCCGCCCGGCTTGACCAGCGGCTCGTATTTCTCCAGCGAGGGGTTGTTGAAGACGACGGCGATGCTGGGATGCATACACACCGGCGAGCCAATCGGCTCGTCGCTGACGACGACCGTGCAATTGGCCGTGCCGCCGCGCATCTCCGGCCCATAGGACGGAATCCAGGTCACGTGCCTGCCCTCTTCCAGGGCGGTGTAGGCCAGCAGTTGCCCGGCGAAAAGCACGCCCTGCCCGCCGAACCCGGCGAAGATGATCTCCTCGTGCATGGTCAGCGCTCCTTCATCAGCGCGTCAACGCCGTCGGCCACTTTGGTGTCGCCCAGCGGGTAGTAGGGCACCATCACATCCTCGATCCACTGCATAGCTTCCGGCGCTGAGAGGCCCCAGTTGGTCGGGCAGGCCGATAGCAGCTCGACCATCGCAAAGCCCAGCCCGGCAAGCTGCACCTTGAAGGCCGTGCGGATGGCTTTCTTGGCCTTGTTGATCTCCTTGACGTTGTGCAGCGCGCGCCGCGAGACATACGCCGCGCCGGGCAGCGACCCCACCAACTCGGCCATGCGCATCGGGAAGCCAGCCACCTCCACATCGCGCCCGCTGGGGGAAGACTTGGTGTACTGGCCGGGCAGCGTGGTGGGGGCCATTTGCCCGCCGGTCATGCCGTAGATGGCGTTGTTGATGAAGATGGTGGTGATGTTCTCGCCGCGCGCTGCCGCGTGAATGATCTCGGCGGTGCCGATGGCGGCCAGGTCGCCGTCGCCCTGGTAGGTGAAGACGACCGCGCCGGGATTCACGCGCTTGAGGCCGGTGGCCATGGCCGGGGCGCGCCCGTGCGCGGCCTCACAACCGTCGGTGTTGAAGTACTTGTAGGCGAACACGGCACAGCCCACCGGTGAGACGCCAATCGTGCGCTCGCGCACGCCTAGCTCATCGAGCACCTCGGCCACCAGGCGGTGAGCGATGCCGTGCGTGCAGCCGGGGCAGTAGTGCGTCGGGACATCGCGCAGCGATTCGGGCCGCGCGTAGACAACCTGTTCTTCCATCACTGTTTCGGCAGCAACCATGTGTCTCTCTCCCTAGCTCAGGCTACCAGGCAGCTTGGCATAAAGTGTCTCGATGGCCTGGTAAATCTCCTCCGGCACGGGCACCATGCCGCCCGTCCGCCCGTAGAAATCCACCGGCACCTGCCCGCCCGCCGCCAGCCGGACATCATCAAGCATCTGCCCGGCGTTCATCTCCACCACCAGGAAGGCATCCACGCGGTCGGCCAGGCGCGAGAGGCGTCGCTCTGGGAACGGCCACAGGCTGATCGGGCGAAACAGCCCGACCCTCATCCCCTCGCGGCGGGCCTGCTTGACGGCGGTCTGAGCGATGCGCCCCGCCGTGCCATAGCCGACGACCACCAACCGCGCGTCCTCGACCATCTGCTCAGCGTAACGCTGCTCGTGCTCCTCGATGACGCGCAGCTTGGCCTGCAGGCGCTTGTTCACTTCCTCCAGGGCGGGCGCGTCCAGTTCCAGCGAGGTGATGATGCGCGGCTCGCGGCCCTGCGCGCCGGTCAGCGCCCAGTCCGGGCGCTCGGCCCGCAGCGGGCGCATCGGCGGCAGTTCGGCTGGCTCCATCATCTGCCCCAGCAGGCCGTCGGCCACCACAAAGACCAGGTGACGGTACTTGTCGGCCAGGTCGAAGGCGAGCACCATCAGGTCAATGGCCTCCTGGACAGAGGCGGGGGCCAGCACGATGGCGTGAAAGTCGCCATGCCCCGCCGAGCGCGTCACCTGGAAGTAGTCCGACTGCGACGGCTGGATGTTGCCCAGGCCCGGCCCGCCGCGCATGACATCCACCACCACCGCCGGCACCTCCGACCCGGCGATGTACGAGAAGCCCTCCTGCATCAGGCTGATGCCGGGGCTGGAAGAGGAGGTCATGGCGCGTGCGCCAGCGCAGGCCGCGCCGTAAACCATGTTGATCGAGGCCAGCTCGCTCTCCGCCTGGATGAACGCGCGCCCCAGTTCCGGCATACGCTGCGCCATGTGCTCCAATAACTCTGTTTGGGGCGTGATCGGGTAGCCGAAATAAGCCTCGACTCCGGCGCGGATCGCGGCCTCGGCCAAAGCCACATTCCCTTTAAGCAGTTCAACGGCCATAAGTGTATTGCTCCCCCTGTCAGACAGACGCTCCAGCGCGGGCGGCCCGCGCTGGCACCTGCCGGTAAACGGTGATGCACACATCGGGGCAGGCGACGGCGCACAGCGCGCAGCCGGTGCACTTGCCCTCCGGGTCTACCAGCATGGCCGGGTAGTAGCCCTTCGCGTTGGGCCGGTCGGTGGACATGACGATCACCCCCTGCGGGCAGGCAATGGTACACAGCGTGCAGCCCTTGCAGTTGTGCTCGCTGATTTCGATGCGTCCTTTTGCCATGAATGCTTGCTCCTCAGTCTCCTTTGGCGTTCGTGATCCTGCCGCGAGCCATAGAGGCGGTTCGCTGGCGCGTTCGCGTAGGGGCGTATTGCGATACGCCCCTACAGCCTCGCCCCTAGACTTCCGAAGTCTTGAAGACTTCGGAAGTCTGCTCTCCGCACCCTCCCCTACGGCTTCGTCCCTCACGCGCTCTCCGTCTCGCCCGGCGACCTCTCCTGGCCGGCCCAGGGCACCTCTTTGACGAACAGGCGCGGCACATGGTAGAGCCGCTCGGCGGCCTCATCTAGCTCCGCGCGGAACTTGGGATGGGCGATCTCGATTAGCGCCCTGGCTCGCTCGCGGATGGTGCGCCCGTACAGGTCGGCCACGCCATACTCGGTCGCCACGTAGTGCACGTCGTTGCGCGTGGTGACCACGCCCGCCCCCTGTTCCAGCATGGGCACGATGCGGCTGATCGTCTCGTCTTTGGCCGTGCTGAGCATGGCGATGATCGGCATCCCGCCATTGCTGCGCGCTGCCCCGCGCACGAAATCCACCTGGCCGCCCACGCCGGAGTACAGGTAGGTGCCCATGCTGTCGGCGCACACCTGCCCGGTGAGGTCTACCTGTAGGGCGGAGTTAATGGACACCATGCGGTCGTGTTTTGCGATGACGAACCGATAGCTGATGTAATAGGTCGGGTGCAGCTCGACGATTGGGTT
>CAYNHD010000104.1:0-10834 GCA_964396775.1 uncultured Thermoflexus sp.
ATTCTTCCAGATACTCCGGTTATGACATTCGCCTAACCCAAAGGATCGCCCATGCGCCTGCTCATCCTCGTCACCGGCGACTACGGCTGGCGACACGTCGCAAACCTGCGCCAGCACGATAGGTGAAACGCCTCTCCCGATAGTCGAGCGTTAGCTTTTTGGCCGCAGGCTTAGTATACTGCGCTTGCCGGCGTAGACAGGTAGCAGGCCCATGACCAAAGACATCCAGCAATTGGATATGTTTGCCAACGGTTCGGATTCCCAGGCCGCAGAGCCTCAGAAAGCAGAAAAGGCTCCTGAGTCGGTCGGCTCCAAGCCACGCGCCAATGATCTGGATGGTAAGACCTGGACGCGCTATTCCATCTCGATCTGGTCTGACTTGCGCAAGACGCCCGAAGAAAACCAGCTTAAGCATCCGGCCATGTTTCCGTTGGCACTCGCCAGCCGCGCGCTAGAGTGCTTCACCAATACGTCTGACCGCGTTGTGCTCGATCCGTTCGTCGGCGTAGGGACTACGGTTCTGGCAGCGCGTAATGCTGGAAAATACGGAATTGGGATAGAGATCTCTCCTGAATTCGCCGCGATTGCCCGCACACGTCTGGCCCAAAACCTGCTGTTTGAAGAGATTTCCGGCGGAGACAGCGTGATCCACGTGGACGATGCCCGCAACTTGCTGAAGTATGTGCAGCCTGGCATTGTGGACTTCTGCCTGACCTCACCGCCATACTGGGATATCTTGCTCCAGCCGCGCACCGCCGACTACAAAGAGCAGCGCGATTATGGGGAGGCGGAGGCCGATCTCGGCAAGATTGGAGATTACGAGAGATTTCTACAGGCGCTCATGGACATTATGCGCAATGTGTGGGTGAGCCTGCGCCCCGGCAAATATTGCCTGATGGTTGTGATGGATTTGCGCAAGAAATCGCGCTTCTACCCGTTTCATGCGGACGTGGCCGATGCCATGCAGGAGATCGGCTTCCTATACGACGATCTGATCATCTGGGATCGCCGTCACGAATACAACAACATGCGCCCCTTAGGGTATCCGTACACGTTCCGCATCAACAAAGCCCATGAATACATCTTGATCTTCCAGAAACCACGCACATCACCTGAGCCATGAATTACCTCGATCCAGATTGGGCCTATTTTGTCGGGATGGTTGTGGCTCGCGGCACGCTATCAGGAAGCGCGGGCGTGCGTCAGATCACCATCAATTTTCCTCACAGCAGCCTCGAAGCCAAAGGGCTCAACGTCAGGATAGGTCAGGAGACCAGCATCAAACTGGGGCTGAACGCTATCCGCCGTCGCTTAAACGATCTACTTGACACAGAAGTAGAGACCATTGAAGCGGAGGGCACGATTGACCTGGTAATTCGATTCATGCATAACGCTTTGCCCTGGCGTATGCTGCTGCATATCATCGAGGGACAGCAGAGTTTTCGAGGTTTTCAGATTCCCTCCATTTTCCTTGATCCAGATACACCTGAAGACCTTAAGCGCGAATTCATAAGAGGCTTTGCGGATGTGGCAGGTAACATTCGCTACGCTAATCGTTATGTTGATGGAAGAAACCGAGTACGCTTGGACGTCCTGAATTCCCCCCAGAACTGGCCAGTGGCCGTCGATCTGTGTCAGGTTCTACAGGATGGCCTCAACGTCCCGGTTCAGAACATCACCTGGGGCCATCCCAATATGGGTCGGGATTTCCGGGAACATCAGATCAACATCTTTGCTATCCCTTTTTTGGAGATAGGGTTTTCGTTCGAACACAAGCAAAGAGTCTTGGAAGAACTGGCGGCTGCTGATCGCTATCTGAGCGGGGATTACAACGGATGTCCAGGTCGTCGTCAGGTGCGTGGAGCAAAAGAACTCGATCCAGACGAAAGTAGCGATAGACTGCCCACTGAGCTTCAAGGCCAGCATTTCGATTCCTACTGGCAGATTTGCAGGGCGCTGGGATGTTCCCGCGAGCCTTACGCCAACCAGCTACCGCTCCCTCTTGATTCAGAAGAATGAACCCCTATCGAGCCGAAAGCGAGATGTACGAGCCGGTGCGCCAGTGGTTGCACCGCTTCCTGAGCGACCGCTTCAAGAATGCCCGGATTGACACTTATGATGCTTCAGCGATGCGCCTGTCCCGCCTCATTGAAGATCAGAACTTACACGACGGGCTGTCTCCTGATTGGCCAACATGGGAGATTAGGGCGGACGTTGTGGGGTTTGTCCGTTCCCCCGGTGTCACCCGACTGACTCTGGTCGAGTGCAAGATCAATTCCCTTACACTGGATCATCTGGCTCAGCTTTTGGGATACGCCCGCATCGCACGCCCTCATTTCGCCTTCCTGATCGCGCCCCAGGGGGCCAACCGTTCGCTGACTCAATTGCTGACCGTGTACCGCCGGCTCGATGTGCTGGAGTACTTCGCCGAACAGGGCTGTCTGTCCCGTGCCCTCATCGTGGCCCGCTGGGATGCTCATGGGGGCACCATCGCGCTCGACAGTACTGTGACAACCGATGCCCAGAAGGTCGAGTTAGGGAAATTCGCCTAACCCAAAGGATCGCCCATGCGCCTGCTCATCCTCGTCACCGGCGACTACGGCTGGCGACACGTCGCAAACCTGCGCCAGCACGCCCCGCCGCAGTGGACGATCCTCACCTGGGAGACGCCCAAAGCCCTGCCGCCAGTGGTGGACTACCCCGAAGACTACCTGCCCGAGGCGCTGCCGCCCTGCGACCTGATCCTCTCCCTGGCAGAAGTCAAGGGCGTGGCCGAGCTGATCCCCGACATCGCCCGCCTGACCGGCGCGCGGGCGGTGATCGCCCCCATAGACAATGTCGCCTGGCTGCCGGTGGGCCTGGCCCGCCAACTGCGCGAGTGGCTGGATCGCATGGGCGTCGCCTGTGTGACGCCCATGCCCTTCTGTTCGCTCACCGAGACGCACTTCAACGCCCTGCGCCTCAAGCAGCCCTACGACGACCCGCTCATCCGCGCCTTCGCCCGTCACTTCGGGCAGCCCGCCTTCCGCGCCGAAGTGGACCCGGAGACGCGGCAAATCACCGCCCTGGAAGTGACGCGCGACGCCTGCTGCGGCTGCGCGCGCTACGTCGCGGAGCGACTCACAGGGACGCCCGTTGAGGATGCAGTCGAGGCGGGCGGCTTGCACCACCACCACTACCCCTGCCAGGCGACGATGGGCATTGACCCGCAGTACGGCGACACCCTGCTCCACGTCTCCGGCAACATTATGAAGGACGCGCTCAAGGAGGCGCTGGCCGAGCACCTGCAGGTGCGCTACATCCGCCCGGCGGGGTACCGGGAAGAGCCGTGAGGCCGGTACCTGTAACATAACAAAGGACGCCCCTGACGGAGCGTCCTCGTTTGTCATGTTGGGCGGCCTGGCACGTGTTACTCGGCTTGGCGCGCGCCGAGTTCGCGGTCGAGGATGAGCAGCGCCACGCCGGAGTCGCCGGCCAGTTTAAGCTGCTGCACGACCGCATCGGCGGACGCCTCTTCCTCGACCTGCTCATCCACGAACCACTGCAGGAAGCTGTCGCTGGCGTGATCGCGCTCTTCGACGGCCAGGTTGACCAGCCCGTGAATCAGGCCGGTGACCTTCTGCTCGTGAGCCAGCGCATTCTCGAAGACGGCCAGCGGCGACGCCCATTCGGTGGGCACCGCGCCAACCGGTTCCAGCAACACACGCCCGCGCCGCTCCACGATGAAGTCGAAGAACTTCAGGGCGTGGCCCAGTTCTTCATTGGCCTGCAGGCGCATCCAGTGGGCGAAGCCCGGCAGGTTCTCGTGCTCGAAGTACGCCGCCATCGCCAGGTAAAGATAGGCGGAGTGCAGTTCGGCGTTGATCTGCCTGTTCATAGCGGCTTGCATTTTCTCGCTCAGCACAACGCACCTCCTTGTGAGTGCTGTCAGTCTGGAATGTTCGCGCCGGAGGCTAAGCTCCGGCGCGCGGGTGAAGTGCTACTCCCAGTTCTTGAGCAGCTTGGCCGTCTCTTCGGCGTGGCCGGTCTCGTCGAGGACCATGTTTTCAAGCTGCACCGTCAGGCCCTTGTCGCCGAATTCCTCGGCCTGCCTGACCCGCTCGGCGTAGTTGCGGCCTGCCTCTAGCTCGGCGTCCAGGATGGCCTTGAGCATGTCGCGCGGGGTCGCTGCCGGCGGGACGGGGCGCGGCGTGGTGGTTGGCTCGCCCCCCAGGGCCGCGATCTTGTCGGCCAGGAACTGGGCGTGCAGCATCTCGTCAGCGATCTCGGCCTGCATGAACTGCACCAGTTGGGGCCGCCAGGGGCCGGTGACGCGGGCCGAGTACGTCAGGTATTGGATGATCGCCTGCAACTCGCCAGCCAGGTCTTCGTTCAACGCTTTGATCAACGTCTGCTTATCCATCAGCCATTCACCTCCATAGGGGTGCTTCCACAGAAGGGGGCCGGGCCGCGCGTGAAGAGAACGAAGCAGCCATATCACAGACCGGCCCTCGCACAGCGGCGAGCCGCCTAATGGCGGTCGCCGATAGCTAAATTGTAAGGAAGTACAGCAGCGAAAGCAAAGCGACTTACGTTAGAATCGCGTCAAATCGTCCGTGCAACCCGCGCCCGGCGCTGCACGTATTGATCCATGAAGCACACCGGCGCGATTGGCGCAGCAGGAAGAGCGAACCCGATGAGCCAGCAGCCCCACGATCCCCGTGCCGTCTCCGGCGATGCGGAGCCGATCCCTTCGCAAATCCAGCGACGCAGCCCCGGCAACGGCCTCCATCTCGCACCGCCGGCCCGCGACGAACGCCCGGTGCCGCCGCCTAGCCCGCGCGCCCTGGTCGAGGAACGCAACTGGACGGCGCTGGTCGGGTTGGGCTTGATCGGCGTGGGTCTGCTGATCTTGGTGCAGGATATGCTGCACCTGCACCTGCGCCTGTGGGCGCTGCTACTGCTCGGCGTGGGCGGTTGGCTGGCCGCCGACGGGTGGAGCCGCTACGAGCGCGGCGGGCACGTCTGGGACGATACAGCGCGCAGCCGCGCTCTCTTCGGCGCGGTGACGGCGCTGGTCGGCTTCATCGGCCTGCTCGACCTCAACTGGTGGGGCCTGCTGCTGATCGCTTTCGGCGGCAAGCTCGGCCACGACACGTGGCGGCGTTATGCATCTGGCGGGCGTATCTGGACCGCCGGACTGCGCCGCCGGGCCTTCCTCGCTCTCATCGTGGGCGGGATCGGCCTGCTGAGTTTCTTCAACCTGGGAAGCGCAGGCCCGCTACTGCTCATTCTGATCGGCGTGGGCCTGTTCATCGAGCGCGCCAGCCGCCAACGGCGCTGAGCGCCGCGCTTCCACCCCCTACCTGTGGGCGGATGCTCTCACCCTACCGGGCATCCGCCCGTTTTGGGTTGTTGGTTATTGGTGGTTGACTAAGGGATGGTGCATCCGCGAGCGTCTTTACCAAGAACCGATCACCAAAAACCAACAACCAATCACCATTTACCTATTTCCGCCACTCGCCGACCATCCAGGCGAACTCGCGCAGCGTCGTTGTGCCGCGCACGCGGACGCGCGGCAATTCCAGCGGGCGCTCGCTGACGTGCAGCGTCCCGCCCTGTGTGGTAACTGCCGCCACGATGCCCGCCGCTTCCAACACCGCGAACAGCCCTGCGTCGTAGCGCCCGCCCGGATAGCAGAAGAAGCGCGGGTGGACGCCGACCTCCGCTGCAATGGTCTCCACGCTGCCCAACACCTGGTAGACGCGGCAATCGTAGTCGCAGTCGTGGGTCAGGTCAGGGTGGGAGCGGCTGTGACTCTCGATGGCCATGCCCGCCGCCGCCATCTCGCGCGCCTGATCCCAGGTGAGATAGCCCGCCTGCCCGTTGTCCAGCCATTCCGTCACCACGAAAAACGTGCCCACCATCCCGAACTGGCGTAGCAGCCGGAACGCATGGGCATAGGCATCGGCGTAGCCATCGTCGAAGGTGAGGATCACCGGGCGCGGGGGCAGAGGCGCGCCGTTCGTCAGCGCGTCGTACAGATCGCCGAGCGTCACCGTCGTGTAGCCGTTGGTGCGCAGCCAGGCCAACTGCGCGGCGAACTGCGCCGGCGTCACCGACAGGTCGAGCCGGTACCTATCGGCCCCCGGCGGCGGTGTGCTGATGTAGTGGTACATCAGCACCGGCACGCGGACGCGGCGGCGCGTCGCGTCAGGGGACTCGCCGCCCCGCGCCAGCGACGACCAGGGCAGATCGGTCAGCAGCCAGCAGGCGAGCAGCAGCGCAAGGGTAAGACGGTGCAGGAGTCGGCGCATAGCCGGACTCTAGCAACGGGCGCGGCGGGCGTCAACCAGGGGAATCTCACGCCGAGAACGAGGCTTGTTGAACCGCTGAGGCGCAGAGAGCGCAGAGCAGAAAGCAGCAAGAACTCCCTTGTTTTTCTCCGCGTCCTCTGCGCCTCTGCGGTACTGTTGGCGAACTAAGCGCGCGCCGGTTTCGTAGGGGTGCTGCTCTGCTACGCCCCCGTAGGGGCGTATTGCAATACGCCCCCACGGAGGCATTTCGCCAGCAGTATCCTCTGCGGTGAGGCTCTGTCACAGAGATCAGCCGCTCCCCCAACTGGCGGCGCGCAGTTCGGCCCGTTCCCAGGTCACGCGGGGCGACTCGCCGCCCGCTCCCCGCGCCCAGACGCCCCACGCCCCGGCCAGGTCCACCTGCGCCGCGCCCAACCGCTCCCCGTTGACGCGCAGCCGGATCGCCCCGTCCGGCTCGCGGTGCAACGCGACGGTGTTGGCCCCGCCCGGCGGACGGATGCGCGGGTAGGCGCTCCACTCCTGCTCCGGGCGCAGCGCGGGGCAGTCTTCGAGGGCATCCGGGATAGGCTGCTCCGCCGGGCAGCGGCGCGTGGTGAGGTAGCCCGCCGCGCTGATCGCGTAGACCGTGCGCGATCCGTCCGCCCCTGCCAGCCAGACGCCCCACGCCGCCAGCGGATTGGCAGCAGCAGGCAGGCGGGCGCGCACCGCCAGCGTGAAGTCGGCAGGCGGCGCGGGCAGCGGCACGGGGGCGGACGCCCAGCCATCGCGCCCCGCCGCCAGCGCCTCAGCCGCCCAACGGAGCGCCTCGTCCGCCCAGACGACCGGCCCGGCCACAGGCGGATCGGTCGCCCCGCCGGCGATGAGCAAAACGCCCGCGCCGATCAGCGCCACCATCGCGATCAGGCCGAGGGCGGTCGCCCGCCACAACCAGGCGGGCACGAGGTCGGCAGGAGGGCTTGTGTTCATGGCACCAGCATACCCGCCTGCCGGTTCCGGCGCACAAGAACGCCCCGGCGGACTACCGGGGCGTGGGATTGGCAAGGGAGGGAACGGACTACTTCGACCCAGCTACCGCGCCGACTGCGGGCACCCAGGGATAGTTGTTGCTGCCCACCCAAATCTGGTACCAGGTCATGTCGCCGGCCACTTCGGTGTCCAGCAGCGGGAATTCCTGCCCGGCCTTAACCAGCGTTCCCGCGATGGGGAAGTTCAGATCGGGCTGCGAGTAAACCGCCATGTCAGCGGTGATCTGCGCGATGTTGCCTGTCTCCGGCATGACGACGGGTTCACCACAGGCGTAGCTAACCGAGTCCACCGTCAGGCCAGCGTTCGGGCCGCTGGCAATTAAGTGATCGGCGAAAATCACCACCACCGTGCCCTCTGGCAACTTGTTCCAGCTCAGCGTGACCGTCAGCGTGTCCTCGCGCCCAAAGGGGACAATGCCCGCCGAGTCCAGGCCGGTGCCGTCCTCCAGTTCAGCCCAGATAATTGAATCCTGGTAGGCCCCGTCTGCGCCCTCATAGGTAACCGTCACCTGAGCGCCTTCGCACGACCCAAATACGGCGATCCGCGTTGGTTTCGCCGATGCCGGCATGACCAGCACCAGCGCCACCAGCAGCACGCTGATCACGACAGCCAGTCTAGACCTCCTAGTCATTGGGGTTTGCCTCCATTATTAATGTAGCACTGCGTTAGTTCAGTATAGCATAGGCCCGCAGATGGTAACCCCGAAATGTGTGAAAGATTCATGAAGATTGCGTCGTGCCAGAAAGCACACGCCCCGGCGGACTACCGGGGCGTGTTGGTTCTCAGCAGCAGGGCTACTCCACCACGTCCTGCGGCAGCGGCGTGCCATTCCACACCGCGTCGTAGTTCGGCCCCAGGGTGTTCACCGGCACCCACAGATAGTCGCACACCCAGATGATCTTGTAGTATTCCCCACTGGCGTCTTTGCCCAGCACCCAGGCCGTGCTGCCCGCCGCGATCTCCGTGTACGGCTGCACGAACTCGCCCGGCTCAAAATACAGCGGGGCATTGGCCACGAACGCCCCCACCACCGCCGTGCTGGGGATCTTCATCAGCACGTCACAGCCCGCCGGGGGCACATTGGCGCACGAGGTAGTCCAGTTCGCGGGCATTGCCGGAATCAACTGAGGAGCCAGATAAGGAAGCCGGACTCCCCACTCCACCGCCGGGGAGCTATCCAGCTTCGTATCTTCGCTGAAGGTGTAGGTCAGCGTGCCGGGCAGTGGCGCGGTGTCCACTTCGACCCCGCCGACCTTCAGGTAGATCGTGGGCGAGAAGTAGCCATTCAGACTCGTACCCAGAGGAGCCGTAGGCGGGAGCGACTCAGCCGAAAGCTCAATCGTATCCCCGGCATAGAACACGGCGATTGGCGGCATCATGGCAGCGGGGTATGTCCCATCAGCAGCATCCACCTCCGGGCACCCATCGTATTCCTCAACCTCCACCACCCTCGCGGCTGCGGGCGCGTGCGCGAACACCCCGCCTGCCACGACGAGCGCCAGGATCAAAAGAAGGTACAACGCTTTCCTCATGCTAGGTACTCCTCCTATGGGGCGAACACGGTTCGCCAGGCTGTAGATGAGGCCAGTATAGCGCACCCCGCATGATAGTACAGCCCGTCCTAATGCGCCTGTGTCGTGAATTCACAAAAATTTTATACGCACAGACTCACCATCGCACGCTGGGGTTCAGGGACGGTCTTCGGCAGCAGCAACCGCCCTCGCGGTGCTCACTGATTGAAACCCGGTCTCCCCGATGGGAACAGCAGGGGCGAGTGTGTTCACTCGCCCCACAGGACTGCTCTGGGTACCTTCAGAGACCGTTTGAGAACTCTTGCGCCTGCCTTTGCCCCCATCCCCGGCTCTTCCCGCACGAGGGATACTGTTGGCGAACTAAGCACGCGCTGGTTTCGTAGGGGCGCTGCTCTGCTGCGCCCCCGTAGGGGCGTATAGCAATACGCCCCTACGGAGGCATTTCGCCAACAGTATCACGTGGGGGGATGGGAGAAAAGCGCACCCGCTAAGCCCCTCCCCCCTCTCCGTAAACGGAGAGGGGGGAGGGGGGTGAGGTTCTCAAACGGCCTTCACAGGGATCTCTTGGCGTCCCCGCAACCCTCTGGCGCGGGGCGCAGGGGTTCTTTGCGGCGTTCTACTGCGGCAACGGCAGCGGCTCGCCCGCCATCGCCGTCAACTGGTCGAAGCGCAGCACCGCGCCCGACCCTGGCGCGCCCACGCCGTTGACTGCGACGTAGGCGTTCCCGTCCCCATCGAACGAAATCCCTGTCGGGAACGGCAGCCCGCTCACCACCACTTCCGAGGCACTGCCTTCCTTGATGCGCAGCACCGCGCCGGTATTGGGGGTCGGGCCTTCTTCGGTGAACAGGCCGAACTGCACCGCGTAAAGCTCACCATCCGGCCCGCGCGTGAGATCGGTCAGAGTCGTCAGACCCACAGCATAGTCACTCACCGTGCCGTCTGCGCTGACGCGCAGCACTTTGGCGTTGCCAGGGATGAACGGCGCGCCGCTCAGCAGCGAGACATAGGCGTTGCCGTCGTCGTCAAAGGCCACGCCGGTCGGCACCGGGTCGGCTTCTACAGCATCGTTGCGAGCGGGATTCGGGAACGCACCCGGCAACCCGCCAAACGCCGCCACGAGCACGATTTCGCCCGTGTCAGGGTTGGCGCGCAGCAGGGCATTAGCCCCGGCATCAGCAACCCACAGCCAGCCGTCGGGTCCGGCGGCCAGCCCATAGGGGTGATCGTCGAGCAGGAAACCATCCGGGTTGTTGGCCTTCTCGAAGGCCCACATGTCCGCAACAGACGTGATCTGGCTTCCCTCGACGCGCACGATGGCCGAGAAGAGCGCGGGCGGATCGGCATCGGGAATGTTCCATCCCCCGCTGGTGGCGTACAGCCCGCCGTCCAGCAGGGCCAGCCGCGCGCCGCCGACCATCTCCTGCATGTCGGGGATGAAGATAGATGGTAGCGTCGCCACCTCGGTTTGAGTGCCATCAGAAGCGACCTGGACGATACGAGCGGACATGCCCAGCGTGGCTGTCATCACTTCGCCACCCTCGCCCGTGAATTGCAACGTCTGGTCGCCGCCCAGCCCGCTATCAATGACCCAGACAGTGCCCTGCGGGTCAACCAGGACTCCCTGCGGGCCGTTGAAGCCAGAGGCGACGAGCGTCGCCCCCGGAATCTCCGGCAGCGGCGGCTGAGCGGAAGCGATGCCGCTCAGACTTAAGAGAATGAGAAGGGCTACGACGAGTTTCAACGTTCTCATTTCTGATCCTTTTTTCTCGGAAAATCACCGGCTAATAGAAGGATGTATAACACCGACCCTGCCAGGTTGCCAATAGAGGTTTTGAAACTCATACCAAATGATTCTTTTCAAAGGCGGACAGGGCTGTTACAGGCATGGCAAAAGCGAACCGTGCGCCAGTGCCCGCCCGTGCTGAGAGGCCGTTTGAAAAGGCCTGCAACCCCACCCTAAATCCCTCCCCGCAGGCG
>CAYNHD010000105.1:0-6470 GCA_964396775.1 uncultured Thermoflexus sp.
GCCCAAGACGTCCGTGCGCCAGTTGGAACACATCCTGCTCAGCCTGAATATCCCACCCGCCGCGCTCGATGAAGGCTCGTCGATCGTCGGCGCCTCGGCGGACGTGCTGACCGCCTACCGCATGATCAACAACGCCGGGGGGATCGTCATCGCCGCCCACGCGAACTCCAGCCACGGGGTCGCCATGCGCGGCTTCGACTTCGGCGGGCAGACCAAGATCGCCTACACGCAGGACCCGTACCTGCACGCGCTGGAAGTCACCGACCTGGATCGCCGCGGGCGCAAGACGACAGCGCGCTTCTTCGACGGCACCAAGCCCGAATATCCCCGCCCGATGCGCTGCATCCAGGGGTCGGACGCGCACCGCCTGCTGGCCGACCCGCGCAACAGCAAGTACCTGGGCGTCGGCGACCGTGTGACCGAGGTGCTGCTGCCAGAGCGCACCTTCGACGCACTGCTGGACGTGTTCGAGAGCAACGACTTCGCCAGCACGCGCCCCTACCGGGCCAGCCACGCCCCGTATGACCACGTGCAGGCGGCGCGCGAAGAAGGGCCGAGCATCGTCCAGGCGTTCCACGAAGGGCTGACGCGACGCGGCGGGCGGCTCTTCGCCGTCATCGCCGACGTGTGCGCCTTCGCCAACACCAACGGCGGCACTATCTTCGTCGGCGTCAGCGCCAAGCCGAAGGACCCGCCGATTGGCATCCCGAACGTGGGCGAAGCGGTTGAGATGCTGCGCGACGAGATCGAGCACAAGATCACCCCGCCGCTCGAAGTGGCTGTGGACGTGCTGGAGACGCACGGCAAATCCGTCGTGCGCGTCCGTGTCCCGCGCGGCGACGACCCGCCCTATGCCATTGACGACAACAAGATTTATGTGCGCGACGAGGCGGAGACGAATCTGGCCGTGCGCGACGAGATCGTGCGGCTGGTTGCCCAGAAGAGCCGCGCCAAAGAAAGCCAACCCCCTGTAGTGGAGAGTGCCGCTGTTCCCGCCGTCGCTGCCGAACCCGCTCCCACCGCGGAGGAACCGGCCAGACCGGAGGCCGCCATCGAAGCGCCGCGCACCGGCGTGGAGATCATCGGCTCTGAGCAGCGCAAGGGCGTGATGTACCACATGATGCGCGACCTGCGCAACGGCAACGTGGTCAAGAACGTCACGCGGTCGTCGGCGCGACGGCTGTGGCACTACGCCATCACCGAGCACGAATCCAGCCCCGTGCAGCCGGAGCAGGTGCAGTGGCACGGCGACATCGGCCTGTGGAAGCGTTACAAGCGCGGGGGGACAGTGCGCTACGACCTGGTGCAGCGCGTCAATGGCGAGCTGCGCGTGTACTACGGCGTGACCTACGACGGCATGCACGGCCCCTGGCAGGCGTTCGCCGGCGAGGAGGAGTAGGGCGCGGCGATCAGACTTCCGAAGTCTCCGAAGACTTCGGAAGTCTCCCTCACCGCCCCCGGTTGGCGAGGCACGGGGTACATCTCATGATCATGCCGTTGGCGAATTCCCGCATGCGGTTTGGCAGGGGCGCTGCTCTGCTGCGCCCGTAGGGGCGTATTGCAATACGCCCCTACGAAATCATTTCGCCGACGGCATCCATGATGGGGCAGCAACCGGTTTTGTAGGGGCGGGTCTGCAAACCCGCCCTTACACCGCACCTGGAGATTCGCAAGCATCACTAAGCCGCCCCAAAGCCGAGATGCATCCCTCTCACGCAACGTTCGGTTGCACCAAGCGAGTCGTGTATGGCGAGGGCTGCTCCAATCCGGCGCGGCGAGTGGCTGGCGCTGGCGCTGATCCTGCTGCTGGCGGCGGCGCTGCGCATGGGCGCGCCGGGCATCACGGAGTTCAAGCGCGACGAGGCGAACATGATGGCCCGTGCCCTCGACCTGGCGCGCGGGCGCGATCTGCCCCTGCTCGGCTTGAGTTCCTCGGTGAACGTGCCCAACCCGCCGGTTAGCGTCTACCTGTTCGCCGTCCCCTTCCTCTTCAGCGACAGTCCCCTGTCCGCCACGCTCTACGTCGGTGCGCTCAACGTCGCGGCGGTGGCGCTCACCTGGGCGCTGGCCCGGCGCTACACCGGCGCGCGGGCGGCGCTGATCGCCGCGCTGCTCTATGCTGCCAGCCCGTGGGGCGCGATCTACGCCCGCAAGCTGTGGGCGCAAGACCTGCTGCCGCCCTTCGTGGTGATCACGGTCTTCACCGCGCTGCTGGGCTATGCCGAGAACAAACGCTGGGCGCGCCTGGTTCACTGGCCGCTGCTGGCGCTCACCGTCCAGATTCACTACGCCGCCGCCAGCCTCGTCCCACTGAGCCTGCTTACGCTGGCCCTGTGGCCGCGCCGAATTCGCCGCCGCGAGCTGGCCGCCGGGCCGCTGCTCGCTGCGCTGACCCTGCTGCCCGCCGCTGTTGGGGCGTACCGCGACGGCTGGCTGTCGCCCGACGCCTGGCGCGAGCGGGTGCGGACCGATCCCGATCACGCGCGCGTGCTCAGCAGCCGGGCGCTGGAGCACGCCTGGCTGACCGTCGCCGGGACGGACATCCATGCCCTGGCCGGGCCGGAGCAGTTCCGCGCGTACCGCGCCACCGTCCCCGATGCCGATCCCCTCTTCGCCCTGATCCCGCTGGCGGCGACGCTCACCGCCACGTGGTGGCTGGGGCGGGCGATCTGGCGGCGGAATGCCTCTCCCCCCCGCCCCCTCCCCGGCCAAGCCAGGGAGGGGGAGAGAGCCACGCCGGGCGGTCAAGTCCCCCTCTCTAGCTCTGCTGGAGAGGGGGATTTAGGGGGTGAGGCCGCCTTGCAGATCATCCTGGCCGCCTGGCTGGTCGTGCCCGTGCTGCTCTTCACCTGGGAGTGGACGGAGGTGGTGCCGCACTACTTCATCCCGCTGATGCCCGCCGCCTACCTGCTCGTCGGGGCGGGAGTGGACGCCGGGATGGGAGCGATACGCGCGCCGCGCCTTCGCCGGGCGCTGAGCGCGGGAGTGGCCGCGCTGCTGGTGGTGATCGTCGCCCTGCAGGTGTATAGCTTCGCTGCCCTGCTCGACTTTGTGGACGGGCGGGCCACGCCAGGTGGCTTCGGCACGCCGCTGCACTATCTGCTCGACGTGCGCGCGGCGATCCTGGCTCGCAGTCCGGCGGATGTGCTCGTGGTCAGCGATGAGGAACTCGCGCCCTTCGACGAGATTCCGGCGGTATGGGGCGCGCTGCTCGACCCGTTGCCCTCAGTGCGCTTCGTAAACGGGACGCGCACGGCAGTCTTCCCCGCCGGCGACGCACTGGAACTGATCGCGCCCGTCCCAGGGTTGCAGACGTGCCCGGACACGGCCTGCCTGCACGGGTCGGATACAGCCATGTTCCCTCTACGCGCCGGTGAGCCGCCCTACGCGCTGCGCCCGGCCCCGCAGGCGTTGCCGCTGAGCGAGATCACCACCGTCGAGCCGGCCCGCTTCGCCAACGGCGCGACGCTCACCGGCTACGCGCTGGACGCGGGGAGTGTGGCGTTGGTGTGGGAACTCGCCGGGCCGGGAAGCGCCGACTCACAGGCATTCGTCCATACGCTGGACGCGAGCGGGGCGCGGCTGGCGCAGGCGGATCGTCCCGCCTGGCCGGGGCGTTACTGGCGGGCGGGCGACCGGCTGGTGCTGTGGTTCGACCTGGGCCTCCCGCCGGAGACGGCCTCGCTCTACGCGGGGATGTACACAATCGAGGGGGAAGCGTTCCGCAACGTCGAGGTGCTGGACCAGGCGGGCGCGTACCTGGCGCAGGGGGCGACGATTCCGCTGGGGAGTTAGTGCGTCTCCACCAGCAGGCGGCCCATGTTGCCCCACAGCCGCAGGAACTCAGCGCGCGGACGGCTGGTCGGCGCGCTGGTCCGCGACGAGTCCACGAACCAGTAGCGTTCCTCCGCCGGCTCCCAGCCGCACAGAAGCGCCACATGCGACCAGCCCGCCCAGCGCAGGCCGCGCCGTCGCAGCGGTTCGCCGTAGATGGGCATCAGCAGGCGGTCTTCCGCCAGGGCGCGGCGCAGGTCGTCTTCGCTGGCACGGGCGCGCCAGCGCGCGGGGACGCCGTTGGCGCGCAGCACGTCGGCGATGCCCCAGGGGAAGGTGGCCCAGGCCGGGATGCGGCGCACGACCAGCGGCGGGAAGCCAACGCCCAGGCGCGGGCGGTTCATGGCGCGGGCGACCTCCGCTGCGTCGAGGACGGCGCGCCCGTGCCAGAAGTTGACGGCCATCGCCACCACGTGCGGCCCGCAGTCGTTGGAGCGGCCCTGGTGCAGGTGATAGCTGGCGATCTCGCGCTCGTGCCGCGCGGCCAGGGTCAGGGTGCCATCGTCGTGGATCATCGCATTCGCTCCTAAGCTGACAGCCGTCAGCGATCAGCCATCAGCAAGAACTACCTGGGATCGGCCTCCGCTGAAAGCTGAGGGCTGAAAGCTGATAGCTGATAACTCTAACCCGCCCGCGCGCTCCACGTGCCCGGCGCGCCAGTGATCAGAATGTACGTCTGCCCGGACTGCGGCACGCGCAGCATCTCCCCGCGCTCGAAGAGCAGAATCTCCGCCGTGCCGCCGCTCTCGCCGGTCAGCGCCCAGCCGAGCGTATCGCGCGCGGTGGGGTTATCGCGCCAGACCTTGCCGAAGCCGCGCACCGGCTCCAGCAACCCCGGCGGCGGGACGGCTCCGCCGCTGCTGGGGTCCACTCCTTCGAGGAACGTGTCGTTGAAACGCTGGTAGGTGCCGTTGCCATAGAGGGCGTAGATGGCCGGTTGGGGCACCGCTCCCAGCGACGAGACCCAGATCATCAGGCCGTTCTGGAACGGCTGGTAGGCGCTGCCCACCGTGCTTGGCGCGCCAGCCAGCGGGCAGCCAATCGCCGCCGCGATGGACGGATCGCTCTGGTAGAGCGCGCCGAGCGCGCCGCCGGGAACGTTGGCGCAGCCCGTCCCTCCGCTGGCCCCGCTGCCGATGACGATGCCCGCGCCGCCCGCAGCCGCCACCCCGCCCACCGGCGCATAAACGACCGGCCCCGGCGTGACGGGCGTATCGGTCGCGGTAGGGGTGAAGGTGGGCGTCTGGGTGATGGGCGGCGGCGGGGTGAAGGTCGCCGTGCGCTCCGCGCCGCGCGTGGGCAGCAGCGCGGCACTCGTGCCCGCCAGAACGGGCGTCGCCAGGGGCGTCTCGGTGGCGACGATGGGCACGATCACCGGCTCCGGCGTGGCGGTGATGTAGATCGGCGTGACGGTCGGCGGGGCGTCCTGCAGCAGCCCGCAGCCGGAGACCAACCCCACTACCAGCCCGATCACCGCTCCCACTGCCCGCCGGTTCATGTACCTCACCCTTCCCCTGGCCCGTCTCACGCTTTGATGCGGGCGTGGATGCTGCCATCCTCGTCCGTCCAGGCGACGGTCATATGCGGCGTGTTGTAGGCGAAGGCGATCTGTCCCTGGCGATCCACCAGGATCAGCCCGCCGTAGCCGCCGGTGCGCTCGAACATCGTGTGGATGGCCAGGTCAGCGGCCTGCTGGGCGCTCAGGCCGCGCGCGATGGCGTCGGTGGCCGTCTTGCACAGCACGACGCGCATGATGCTCTCGCCATGCCCGGTGGCCGACGCCGCGCCGCTCTGGTCGTCGGCGTAAGCGCCCGACCCGACCAGCGGCGAATCGCCGACGCGCCCCGGCATCTTGTAGGCCACGCCGCCGGTCGAAGTGGCCGCCGCAACGTGTCCCCCGGCGTCAATGGCCACCGCGCCGACCGTGCCCTGCGGGTCTGGCGTGAATTCGTAGGACAGGCGGTAGTCCGGCATCTTTTGCAGGCGCAGGAACCGCTCGATCTCGCGCGGGACGGTCAGCTCGGCCTGGGCGCAGAGCCGCATCCCCTTCGCCTCGGCAAAGCGGCGCGCCCCCTCGCCGACGAGCAGGCTGTGGTCGGTGTCGTCGAAGAGCATCCGCGCCAACCGGACGGGGTTGGTGATGCCGCGCACGGCAGCGACCGCGCCCAGCCGGAGGGTGCGCCCGTCCATGATGATGGCGTCCATCTCGATGTCGCCGGCGCGGTTGAGGACGCTGCCCACCCCCGCGTCGAAGGTGGGGTCGTCTTCCATGACCATCACCGCCCGCTCGACCGCATCGAGCGCCGATCCGCCCGCCGCCAGGATCGCCAGGCCCGCTTCGGCGGCAGCGCGCGCCCCGGCGATGTGATCGGCGTGCGTCTCCTCGGCGATCTTCCAGGCCCCGCCGTGAACGATGATGCGTGGGATCACGGGCATTTCCCTTTCGTGAGTGGTGGTTGGTTGTTGGTGATCAGTTTCGGTCACTAGTTATCGGTGATCGGTTTTCAGTTGACGGCGTGCAGATACCGGTCATTGGTGGCAGATTTGGTTCGGGCGACTCCTTCTGAGCCACTCACTGATCACTGACAACCGACCACCGACCACTGACCACCAATAACCAATCACCAACAACCAAT
>CAYNHD010000105.1:6570-10829 GCA_964396775.1 uncultured Thermoflexus sp.
AAGGCGATCACGCGCGCCTCGTACTCCTCCGGCGCAACGGCCAGGTAGTTGCCGTGCCCGGCTCCGTCCACGACCCACAACGCCGCGTTCGCGCCCGCAGCGGCAAGCTGCGCCCGCGCCCCGCCCAGGCTGCGCTCGCGGCCCCCATAGATGAGCAGAATCGGGCGCGGGGCGATCTGCCCAATCACAGATTGCGGACTCAGCTTAGCAAGTTCTACGCCGCTAAGCAAGCGGTAGCTGAGGGCAACCGCCTCCTTGTAGAGCACTTCCAGCGGGCCGCCGGTGCCCAACGCCAGCGCCCCCTCGGCGAAGTCGCCGTAGCCCCCTTCGGCGACGACCGCGCGCAGCGCCGGGTAGCGTGCGGCGGCCATCACCGCCGTCGCGCCCGCCGACGAGAAGCCGAGCACGCCGATTTGCGTCGGGTTCACGTCCGCGCGCGCCTCCAGGTAGGCCAGCGCGTCGCCGACCTCGGCGATCTCCCGGTAGCCCAGGCTGAGCGGCCCCATCTCTGCGCAGCGCCGCGACTCGAAGGCGAGCACCGCGTAGCCATGCCGGGCCAGCACGTCGGCTTCATGCAGGCGGCTGCCGCGCCCGCTCGCCGCCGCCGGAGGGATGATCACCGCCGCGCCATTGGTGCCGGGGATGAAGTAGGCGCGGAAATCGCCGGCTCGTCCGGCGATAGTCACGTCTTCCGAGGGATGGCCGAAGTCAGCGGGCGTGCGCGGGTCTTCGCCGCAGGGAGCATAGAGCAGGCGATAGGTGGTCAGGAAGCCGAGCAGGGAGGGCACGGCGACAACGGTCAGCGCCGCGGCGAGAGCGGCCAGGGCCAGTGTCCGCCGCCAGCGTACATGGGATCGAGAGAGTGCGCTCATGGTCGCTCAGGCTTCGCCCGCTGGCGGAAACAGAAGCGCGCCGTGGGGGGCGCGCTTCGCTCGCGGTGTGGCCTACGCCTTCGGCCCGAACCTGGCGTTGAGCAGGTCGTAGACGGTCGGCTGGCCCAGCTCCTGCAGCTCGTAGCGAACGCGCTGCGCCGGCTTGTCAAGGGCGATCACCCGCGACAGGTCAATCGGCGTGGCGACGATCACCAGGTCGCATGGCGTGGCGCGGATGGTCTCCTCCAGATCGGCGCGCTGCCCCTCGCCATAGCCCATGGCGGGCAGCAGCGTGCCCGTGTTGGGATACTTAGCGAAGGTTTCGGCGATGCTGCGCACGGCGTAGGGGCGCGGGTCTACCAGTTCCGCCGCGCCGAAACGCTGCGCGGCGACCACGCCCGCGCCGTAGGCCATCTCGCCGTGGGTCAGGGTGGGACCGTCCTCGACGACCAGCACGCGCTTGCCGTGAATGGCCGCCGGATCGTCCACGAAAATGGGCGAGGCGGCGTCAATGACCGTCGCCGCCGGGTTCAGGGCGCGGATGCTGGCGCGCACCTGCTGCACCCCCGCCTGATCCGCCGTGTCTATCTTGTTGATGATCACCACGTCGGCCATGCGCAGGTTGGCCTCGCCGGGATGGTAGCTCTGCTCGTGGCCGGGCCGGTGCGGGTCCACCAGGACGAAGTACAGGTCGGGCGCGTAGAAGGGCAGGTCGTTGTTGCCGCCGTCCCACAGCACGATGTCGGCTTCCCGCTCGGCTTCGCGCAGGATGCGCTCGTAGTCCACGCCGGCGAAGACAACCACGCCGCTGTCAATGTGTGGCTCGTATTCCTCGCGCTCCTCAATGGTCGCCTCGTGGCGATCCAGGTCGTCATAGGTGGCGAAACGCTGCACAGCCTGGCGGGCCAGGTCGCCGTAGGGCATGGGATGGCGCACCACGGCCACGCGATAGCCCAGCTTGCGCAGCGCCCGGCTGACGGCGCGCGTCGTCTGGCTCTTGCCACAGCCGGTGCGCACCGCGCCCACGCCGACGACCGGCTTGCTGCTCTTGAGCATGGTCAGCCTGGGGCCGATCAAGCGATAGTCCGCGCCAGCGGCCAGCACCAGGCTCGCCTTGTGCATCACGTACTCGTGCGACACGTCCGAATAGGCGAACACCACCTCGTCAATGGCCTGCTGGCGGATCAGCGCGGCCAGGTCGTTTTCAGGATAGATGGGGATGCCCTGCGGGTAGAGCGGCCCGGCTAGCTCCGGCGGGTAGAGACGCCCTTCGATGTCGGGAATCTGCGTCGCGGTGAAGGCGACGACCTGATAGGCCGGGTTGTCGCGGAAGACGGTGTTGAAGTTGTGGAAGTCGCGCCCGGCGGCGCCCATGATCAGGACACGGGTTTTGGACATGCCATACTCCTAACGTTAGCGTACAACCGTGCCAGCGGACGATCACTCTGTGGAACGTCTATTTACGCAGAGCACGGGGATAAGCGATGACGGCCAGGCTAATGCTGATCAGGTAGAGCATGATCAACGGCGCGATCACCAGCAGCATGTTGAACGGGTCCACCGTTGGCGTGATCAGCGCGGCGACAATGGTCATCAGCACCACCGCCAGCCGCCAGTTGCGCATCAGCGGCCTCGGCCCCATGATGCCCAGCCGGGCCAGCACAAAGACCACGACCGGTAGCTCGAAGGCCACCCCGATCCAGAACAGGATCGAGGTCAGAAAGGCGATGTAGCGATCCGCCGTCCATTCGGCACGGAAGACTTCGCTCTGGAAGTCCTGCAGAAAGCCCAGCGCGGCGGGCACCATGATGAACCAGGCGAAGGCTACCCCCACCAGAAACAGGCCCGTCGTCGCCGGCAGCGCCAGGTAAATCCAACGCTTCTCTTTGCGCGTCAGGCCGGGCGCGACGAACAGAAAAAGCTGGAGCGTGATGTAGGGCATGGCCAGGATCGCCCCGGCGAGCAGTGCCACCCGAAAATAAATCACCACGCTCTCGGTCGGGCCGAGCACCTGTAGCTCAGTACCGTAGGGCGTGATCAGGTATTTGAGCAGCCGCTCGGTGAAGCCGACCGCCAGCAGCACGCCGATGGTCAGGGCAGCCACGGCGCGTATCAGGCGACTCCGTAGCTCGTTGAGATGGTCGAGCAGGGTCAGCGGCGTCTCGTCTTCGTCGCCGGTGATGGCCGTCCACGCGCTGTAGGGCTTCGGCTGGTGGCCCGGCTGCTGTGGCACAGGCTGCTTGGACATGAGGGCGTCGGTTCTGGGCTGCTACGATCAGGATGGCTGGGGCTTGAGCGTGGCCTGTACATCATCAGGGCGCGCGGCGAGCGTGCCCAGAACGCCGTTGACGAAGCGCGGCGTGCTCTCCGAGCCGAAGGTCTTGGCCAGCTCAATGGCCTCGTTGATGGCCACCTTCAGCGGGATAGTCTCATCCACGGCCATCTCGTAGATGGCGATGCGCAGGATGTTACGATCCACGATGGCGATCTGGTCGAGCGGCCATTCGGGGGCATAGCGGTGAATGAGCACGTCCAGACGCGGGCGAATCTCCAGCACGCCCTGCACCAGCCGCGTAACCAGGGGGATCGCTTCGGGACGCGGCGTATTTTGCTCCAGCCGCTCGCGCAGCACCTCCGCCACTGGATGATCGGTGCAATCCACTTCGTAAAGCACTTGCAGTGCCAGCGCGCGTGCTTCGCGGCGGTAGTCGGGCGTGACCATCGGCGCTCGCTACTCCCCTTCTGGCTCCGTCGCGGAGGCGAAGGCCACGTCTTCGATGTGCACGTTGACCGACGCGACCTTCATGCCGAGCAAATCGCGGATGGAACGCTCGACCGAACGCTGAATCTGCACGCTCATCTCGCGCAGGTTGGCCGATGCCTCGGCCACGACGTAGAGGTGCGCGGTCACGGTGTCATCGTCAATGGCGATCTGCACGCCGTTAGCCGAGGGCACGCGGCGCAACAGCCGGTCAACGCCGCCGGGCGTGCTGCCCATGCGCACCACGCCCGGCACGTCAAGCGTCGCCAGGCGGGCGATGGTCAGCAGCACGCCCGGCGCGATGGTCACAGTATCGTTGGGGTGTCGAGGTGTCACCATTAGAATTGCATCCTCTCCGCGCAAGAGGCCCTGGCAGCCTGCGCCGGAAGCCGTGCCGCTATTATAGCACGTTCCGCGTGCCTGGCAGCGGCCAATGGGCGGGGGCGCAATCCCAGACTTCCGAAGTTGCCAAAACTTCGGAAGTCTCTCTGTGCAACGCCCCTACCCCTGACAGTGACCCCCTCCCCGGCCAAGCGAGGGAGGGGGAACACGCCCCAACCAGCGGTCAAAGTCCCCCTCATATATTAGAGAAACAGGCTCAGACGGTAGAATAAGCCGTCTGAGCC
>CAYNHD010000106.1:0-10786 GCA_964396775.1 uncultured Thermoflexus sp.
AGGCCGCGCGTAAAAAGAAACCGGGCGGCCTGCGGGTCGCCCGGTCAGGCTGCCCGCCCGTGAGGGTGGGAGGGGCCCGGTCCGGCAGCCTGTGGATGGGGGTTTAATCCGCTCTCAGTATAGCGAACATTTGTTCTGTCTGTCAAGAGGTGCAACCTTAAAGTTTTCGCGCGCCCGCTACCCCGCCGCCGGGACGTAGAACAGCCACAGCGCCTTGCTGATCGGCACGTCGTCGTGCGGGCTGCCCGTCACCGGGCGCGGGCCGAACGCCTCGGTCAGGCGGGCCAGCGTCGTGTTGTCGCCGGGCGGGAAGAAGATCGCCATGTCCGCGTCGCGCGGCAGCGCGTTCAGCGTAGCCGTGAACTCGTCCGGCGTGGACACAAACGCCTGCAAGTCGTCGGCCAGGAAGTTAAGCAGGCGTTGGGCGTCACTCTGCGGCAGGGCCGGGCCGTCCACCAGCAGGTAGACGCGCGTGCCGGGCGGGGAGTCCGCCACGCGCAGCAAAGCATCCTCCACGTCGTAGGCCACGTGCTGGCGCACCTCCACGTTGAACGTCTCCAGGAACGGGCCGAAGTAGTACGTCGCGCCGGGCACCGCCAGCGCCAGGGCCAGGATCAGCGCCAGCGCGGTCTGCGCGGCGTCCGGCCAGCGGCGCGGCCACAGCAAAGCCAGCAGGTCGCCGACGCCCAGCGCGATCAGCAGCGCCAGCGCCGGAAAGACAACCACGTAGCGCGCGGTGACGGCGCTCTCGACGAGCAGCGCGTTGCCCGCCGACGTGCCCAGCAGCCAGATCAGCGGCAGGACGCCCGGCGTCCGCCAGCGCCAGGCGGCGAACACCACCCCCAGCAGCAGCGCGGGCACGGCGTAGGGCAGCACGAGGGCGTACTCGCCGCCGTAGTACAGGTAGTAGTGGTAGAGCGTGTTCTCTGGCGAATTGACGTAGTGCAGCAACGAGTGCTGGAAGCGCGCCAGGCGCGCGCCAGGCGTATCCGGCTCGCGCCCGCTGTCCCAATAGAGGTCGTCCAGCTCGGTCTTGTCCAGCCGGTCGAAGAGCGGGTGATCGCCCCCGGCGAGCGTCAGGTAGACCGGCGCGGCGATGATCACAAACGCCACCAATGCCAGCAGGACGCCGCGCGCCGACGGGCGCGGTCGCCAGCAGGCGAATCCGGCGGCCAGCCAGGTCGCCGCCAGCAGCGGGTAGAGAATGCGCCCGCCCTCGTAGAAATACTGCGTCAGGCCGAGGGCCACACCGCCAAGCGCGTAGCCCGCCCGCCGGCCCGACCGCCAGCCCCAGGCTAGCAATGCCAGGGCCAGCGTGCCAAAGAACGGGTCGGCGATGTTGTTGAGCGCCAGACGGCTGTAGTGCAGGTGCGGCGGGAAGGTCAGCAGCAGCAGCGCCGCGATCAGCGCCGTGCGCCGCCCGTAGAGCGCGCGGCCCAGCAGGTACAGCGCGGGCACGGTCAGCGTGCCCAGGACGGCGCTGAGGGCACGCAGCCCGGCCAGGTTGCGCCCGATCAGCGCGACCAGCCCTGCCTGCCCGTAGGAGAAGACGAACGGGAACGAGGCGGAGGTGGGCATCGGCGTCAGCAGCCTGACATCGGGGAAGTCGCGGAAGTACGTCGCGCCGAGCGCGAAGTGGCTTTCGTCCACCATCACGCGCACCGCCTCGCCGAGGTTCACCGCCCGCAGGCCGAGCGCCGCCCCGCTCAGCGCCAGGAGCAGGGCGGCTTCGCGCCCGCCGTGCCCGTGCAGAGCGGGCCGCTCCACTCCACCCAATCCCAACGCCACAAGCAGGAGTCCCCCCGCCAGCAGCGCGGCCTGCGCGTGATGCGACAGAGCGCGCAGCCCCTCGACGCCGGCCAGCGCCGCGTTCGCCTCGGTGACGGCGGCCAGGGCCAGCAGCCCCGGCGCGGTCAGCGCCCAGGCCCAGCGCGGATGCAGCGCGGTCAGGCGGGGGGCGGCCTGGCGCGGCGACCTTCCCGGCGCGCGGCCCAGCGCGAGCGCCTCGATCAACAGCAGCGCCCCCGCCGCAAAGGCCCAGGGCGCGTAAGCGGCGTAGTAGTCTTTGGGGCCGGGGGTGGGGCGGTAGTGCACCAGGCTGGCAAGCTGCGGGCGGAAGCCGTAGGCGCTGGCGACCATGCACGCGGCGGCGAGCAGCGCCAGCGCGCGGGCGGCCAGGGCGCGGTAGGGGAGTCTGGCAGGCAGGGAGGGGGCTAAGCGCACGGTCGTTCTCTCGCGGCAGTGGCTCGGACGAGCTTGCTACGCGGGCAATGCTAGTGCGATTTCGCCCCGCCGTCAATGCGTCGCGGGGGCTGGCACGCCCCCATCCCCCGGCCCCTTCCCCCAGCCGAGCCAGGGGAAGGGGAGAGCCGCCTGCCAGATCATCCCCCTCTCTAGCTCGGCTGGAGAGGGGGACTGAGGGGGAGAGGCGTGCGTAGGAGTGCTGCTCTGCTGCGCCCTGGGGCGTGATCCTTCGCCGCTCCTACGCGCCTTCCTCTTGCCAGGACTCGGTGCCGAAGGGCACGAATCCGCGCAGATGGTCGAGCAGCTCAGCCAGCCCCGCTTCCAGGCCCACCTGAGGGTACCAGCCCAGCCCGTTGAGGCGGCTCCCGCTCACCGCCAGTGACAGGTGGGTGAGCACATCCTGCTCGGTGAAGCGCACCTGCGTAGACGGGCGCAGCGCGCGCAGGGCAGCAACGACATCGAGCACCCGCGCGTTCTCGCCCACAACATTGTACGTTTCGCCCGCTACCTGCTCCGCGTGCCTCAGCGCGAAGCGAATGGCATGGCTGGCATCGGCGACGTGCAGCAGCGGGCGGCGCTGCTCGCCCGTGCCGTACACCGTGAGGGGGCGGCCCACGCCCGCCAGGTAAGCCAGGTGATTCGCCACTGCGTCGAAGCGCACGGCGGGTGCCCAGCCGAACGCCGATCCCAGGCGCAGAACGGTCACGCGCAGCCTGCCCGCCGCTTGCAGAGCCTGTAGCTCGCGCTCGCCGCGCAGCTTGCTTTCGGCATACGGCCCCAGCGGACGGCAGATCGCCCCCTCGTCGAAGGGGTGCGACGCGGAGGCAGGCGATCCCGCCACCGCGTCCACCGGGCCGTAGACGGCGGCGCTGCTGGTGTAGATCAGGTGGGCCACGCCCGCTTCAGCCGCCGCCCGCCCGACGGTCGCCGATCCCCAGTGATTGACCTGCTCGATCCAGCCGGGCGGCCCAAAGGCGAGCGGCGTGCGCACGATGGCGGCCATGTGCACCACCGCCCAGACATCGCGCATGGCCAGGCCCAGGCCCGCGCCATCTAGAATATCCCCTTCCACAAACTGGTAGCGTCCCCGCGCGGGCAGATCGAGCAGGGAGTGATAGGTCTCGCGCTGCAGGTTGTCGTAAATGCGGATGTGGCAGTCGTCGAAGGCCGGGTCTTCGGCCAGGTCGCGGATCAGGCGCGAGCCAATGTAGCCCGCTCCGCCGGTGATCAGAAGGGTGCGTGTCATGTCTCGCGCTCCTTGTCGGAGCCGGGCGGCTGGTGCAGGGCGTCCGTATGCAGGCCGCATTCAGTTTTGCCCGTGCCCGCCCAGCGACCGGCCCGCTCGTCGCCGCCGAAGGCCGGGACGGTGCACGGCGCGCAGCCGACGCTCAGATAGCCCTGCGCCAGCAGCGGGTGCGCGGGCAGGTTGTGGCGATGGATGTAGCGCCAGACATCCTCGCGCGTCCACGAGGCCAGCGGGTTGATCTTCACCCCTCCCTGCGGCAGTGGCTCCACCACCTGAGTTCTCGCGCGTTGGGGAGTCTGGTCGCGCCGGATACCACTGATCCAGGCATCGAGGTCGCGCAGGGCGCGCTGCATGGGCACCACCTTGTGCACATAGCAGCACAGGTCTGGGTCGCGGCGATAGAGCGATTCGTGCCGCGTCGCTGCCTGCTCTGGGTCCGGGCGCACGACCTGCACGGTCAGGCCGAAGCGCGCGACCAGCTCATCGCGGAAGGCCAGCGTCTCCGGGAAGTGGTAGCCGGTGTCCAGGAAGAGCACCGGCACCTGCGGGCAGACCTGGCTGATCAGGTGCAGCAGGGGCACGCTCTGCGTCTGGAATGACGACGTGACAGCCAGGCGCGGCATGAAGCGTTCCGCTGCCCAGGCGAGCACGGCAGCAGGGTCAGCGCCTTCAAAGCGGGCGTTGAGGGCGCTGGCTTCGTCCGGCGACACAAGGACCGGCATGGTTCTCTCCCCAGGCGAGTCCGGCAGACGCAGGAGATTATACTGCGCTGGCCCGCCGCACGCTTCCAACACGTGGTACAATACAGACCGTTGCCTGGCCGACCGCCCGGTGAGGAGGGCCGACCGATGTTCGAGGGCTGTAGTGGCTGCTGCCTGTCCATCATCCTGATCCCACTGCTGTGCCTGGGGCTGGCCGCCTGCGTGGTGATCTACGCCGCGACCAGCGACAGTGACGCGCCCGTGTCCAATGCCTTCCAGCCCAATCTCACCGAGTCCCTCGCCTTCGAGCGGGCCATTGACGATGCCATTGCTCAGGCGCGCAGTCAGGGCTGGTGGGCGCTCAAGTTCACCGAGCGCGAAATCTCGTCGTGGATGGCCCTCGAAGGCAAGGCGTTCGCCGAGGAGCATGGTCACGTCTATCCCTTCACGAACGTGCAGGTGGGGCTGGACGATGGCGAGATGCGCTTCTATGCCGACGTGGAAGTGCGTTTCCTGAAGGTGCCGCTCAAGGTGTTCATCAAGCCAGGGGTGGACTCCGCCGGGCAGATCACCTTCGACATCACCAAAGTGGACGTGGCGGGCATCGGCGCGCCGGATTTCGTGGTGCAGACGGTCAAGGCGCAGTTTGAAGACGTGCTGATCCGGCCCTTTGAAGACCTGCCGGGCAGCTATGTTCTGTACGGGCAGAGTCTCATCGTGGACAATGGCACGTTCGAGGTGCAGGGCTTCATCCAGCCCTGAGCAACGGCGCAGCCGGGCCGCGAACCGGCGAAAGGACGGGCATGTGAGCATCCTGGTGACGGGTGGGGCGGGCTTCATCGGCAGCCATCTGGCGCGGGCGCTGCTGGCGCGCGGCGAGACGGTGATCGCCCTGGACAACTTCAACGACTACTACGACCCGGCCATCAAGCGGGCCAACGCCGCCGAACTGGCTCAGCATCCGGCTTTCACGATGGTCGAGGGCGACATCCGCGACGGGGAGACGGTCGAGGCGCTCTTCGCCGCGCGCGACATTCGCCGCGTGGCGCACCTGGCGGCTATGGCCGGTGTGCGCGAGAGCATGAAGCAGCCGCGCCTGTACTACGCGGTCAACCTGGACGGCACGCTCAATGTGCTCGACGCGGCGCAGCGGCACGGCTGCGACAACTTCGTGCTGGCCTCCACCTCGTCGGTCTACGGCGAAACCAAGCGCCTGCCCTTCAACGAGGAGGACGCCGCCGACCGCCCCCTGGCCGCTTACCCGGCCAGTAAGCGCGCCGCCGAACTGCTGGCCCACACCTACTACCACCTGCACGGCCTGAACATCACCGCGCTGCGCTTCTTCAACGTCTACGGGCCGGCGGGCCGCCCGGACATGATGCCCATGCGCGTCATGGAGGCGGTGCTCGATGGCAGCGTCGTGCCCATCTTCAACGACGGCGATATTCACCGCGACTGGACGTACATTGACGACACGGTGACCGGCGTGATCGCCGCGCTCGACCGTCCGCTCGGCTACGAGGTGATCAACCTGGGCGTCGGCGCGCCGATCTCGCTGAAAGAGTTCATTGACGTGATTGAGGAGCTATCCGGGCGGAAGCTCAACACGCGCAGCGTGCCCACGCCGCCCAGCGACCCGCCGATCACCTTCTGCGACAACAGCAAGGCGCGCCGCTTGCTCGGCTTCGCCCCGTCCACGCCCGTGCACGAAGGGCTGGCCCGCACGTGGGCCTGGTTCAAGGCGTGGAAGATGGCCAGCGGCGGCTGGCCCGAATGAGCCGCCCTTCCCCAAAGGCCGACACCACATGACCTTACCCATCGCCCTGCTCAGCGTCGCCGCCGCCCTGTGCGCCGCGCTGACCATCGCCGCCCAGTACCGCCAGTCGAAGCGGCTGGAGTACGTCTGCAAGCCGCTGGCGACGGTGAGCATCCTCCTCATCGCACTGCTGGCGGATGACCCGCTCACGGCGCGCTACCAGGTGTTGATCGTCCTGGGCCTGACCGCTTCGCTGGCCGGGGATGTCTTCCTGATGCTGCCGGATCGCTTCCTGCCCGGCCTGATCAACTTCCTGGTGGCCCACCTTTTCTACATCGCCGCCTTCACCCTGGAGGGAGATGGCACCGCCCCGCTGTGGTACCTGGCCCCGTTCGTGCTCTATGGCGTGCTGATGCTGCGCTGGCTGTGGCCGCACCTGGGGTCGCTGCGCGGCCCGGTGATCGTCTACATGGCCGTGATCCTGCTGATGGCCTGGCAGGCGGCCAACCGCTGGATCGAAACGCGCCAGGACGGGACGTTGCTGGCCCTGGCGGGCGCGTACCTGTTCGTTATGTCGGATTCGGCGCTGGCGGTGGAGCGGTTCCGGGGCGCGTGGCGCAGCGCGCCGTTCTGGGTGCTCAGCACGTACTTCGCCGCGCAGTGGTTGATCGCCCTGTCGGTGTAGAGGAACCCGTGCGGACTGTGGTCTAGAGCAAGAACATCACCGCCGAGGCGCAGAGAGCGCAGAGGAAAGACAGGGATGGCCATTCCTGGTTCTTCTCCGCGTCCTCCGCGTCTCTGCGGTTCAGAAGCAAGTTCAGGGAAGTCTGCCAAATCCAGCAGTTTACGTCACCCCCTGGCCTCGCTGTGCTCGGTTTGCCCCCTCCAGCGTGGAGGGGTGGTGAGGCGCGTCAGCGCCGGGCGGGGGCGAGGTGAGACCAGGGCGCGCGCCCATCAGACTTCCGAAGTTTGCGCAAACTTCGGAAGTCTGAATCTCCGTGCCCATCTCCCGCCATCTGCTACTTGCTTATTGCCGCGATTCTTTGTACCTTCATGAGTGCGTCCACTTCTGATCCGGCGAGCGTGACATCATGGCGAGCGACGACCTCATCAACCAGGTCTTAGGGCGGGGCCAGTATGCGATTCGGTCTGTGCTGGGCCGGGGAGGGATGGCGACCGTCTACCTGGCCCGCCAGGCTTCGATGGACCGCGACGTGGCCATCAAGGTGATGGCGGCGGAGCTGGCCGACGACGAGCAATTCGTGGCGCGCTTCGAGCACGAAGCGCAGCTCATCGCCCGCCTGCAACATCCCCACATCCTGCCGGTGATTGACTTCGGGCGCGAAGGGAAGCACATCTACATCGTCATGCAGTCGGTGCGCGGCGGCAGCCTGGACGACCGCCTGTCGCGCGGGCCGCTGCCGCTGCCACTGGCGGCGCGGATGCTCGGCCAGATCGCCAGCGCCCTGACCTTCGCCCACGAACAGGGCATTGTTCACCGCGATCTCAAGCCCAACAACGTGCTGCTCGACGAGCGCGACAACGCCTACCTGACCGACTTCGGCATCGCCAAGATGCTCGCCGGGACGACCAAGCTCACCGCGACGGGCAACATCCTGGGCACCCCGGCGTACATGGCCCCCGAACAGTGGCGCGGCGAACTGGTGGACGCCCGCACCGACATTTACTCGCTGGGCATCATGCTCTACGAGATGGTGCTCGGCCAGCTTCCCTTCTCCGGCGACACGCCCTATACCCTGATGTACAAGCACTTCAACGACGCGCCGCCGCCGCCGCACCTGGCCAACCCCGACCTCGACCCCGGCGTGGAAGCGGTCATCCTGCGCGCGCTGGCCAAAAACCCCGACGACCGCTACCAGTCCGCCGAGGCGATGGCCGAAGATTTCGTCACCGCCCTGCGCGCCGGCCCGACTCGTCGCCGGCCAGCGCCCGCACCGGAGATGGAGAAAACCGTGATCGGCGAGGAGGCGGAACCTACCCGCGCCCCCTCACCGCCAGAACGTGCGACTCCGCCCGCGCCGCCCGGCGGCGTACCGCCCACGCAGGCGGCCCCGCCGCGCCCGCCGGTCCCGCCGCCTGGTCGCGGCGGACTCAACCCGCTGGTCATTGGGGGGGCGGCGCTGGGCGTGATCGCCGTCGTCGTGGTGATCGCGTTGCTGGCGCTCGGCGGCGGCGACGAGAAGGGGAAGGTGGCCGGTCTCCCGACGGCGACCGCAACGGTCACGCCAACCGAGACGGTCGCCCCCACCGAGTCGCCCACCGCCACGCCGACGGATACGCCTGCGCCGACCGATACGCCCACGCTCACACCAACCGCGACGCCGCGCACCACGTTCGCCACCATCCTCTCCGAGCGTGGCAACGTGCGGCGCGGGCCGGGCTTCGAGTATGAGGTGATCGCCACGCTGAACCGCGAGGACGAGGTGATCGTCGTCGGCGTGAGCGAGGACGGCGGCTGGTACCAGGTGGTCGGTGGGGGCATCCCCGGCACGGGCTGGGTCTCGGCGGAGGTGGTGCGCATCTCCGGCAACCCGAACATCCCGGTCGTCGCCCTGCCCACCGCCACGTTGACCCCCTCGCTGACGCCGACGCCGACCGATACGCCCGCGCCGAGCGACACCCCAACGCCAACGGGCACGCCGACCGATACCCCCGCGCCGAGCGATACGCCGACGGCCACGCGCACGCCCGCGCCGACCGAGACGCTCACGCCTACCCCCGGCGCAGTAGACCCGGCCCTGTTCGTCCCGCAGACGCTGCGGCCTGTCACCCTGGACGTGGTGGGCATTACGCTCGACTATCCGGCCTCCTGGCCCGATCCCTGGTTCTTTGGCCTGACCTATTTCCTGGCACCGGTGGATTCGGGCGATCCGCTGTCCGGCTCGTACCCGACAATTACCCTGGTGCGCGGCTCGCCGGCGCAGGTCTTCAGCAGCGGTATGACCAGCGATGTCAGCAACCTGACCAGCGCCATCGAGCACCCGCTCGGCTCGGACTTCAGCGGCATGAGCGTCCCGACCGACGAGTTCGCTTTCCCGGCGCGCCTGATGGACATCCGCGAAGGGGGGATGCACCTCTGGACGTGGCTGGTCGAGATCGCGCCGGACGACTGGCTGTTCTTGATCGTGCTGGCGCCGATCGGTGAATTCGATCTGCCCTTTGGCGAGAACGTCCTGCTGCCGATGGTGCGCTCCATCCAGGTGGATGGCCGCCCGCTGGTCAGCCCGCCCACGCCGACGCCCGCCCCGACCGATACACCCACGCCAACGGGCACGCCCGCCCCACCGACACCCCCACCGGAGAACGCGCTCGTGCTCAGCCGGACGCCGCTTCAGCCGGGCGAGGCGGTGCTCGACACCTTCGACACCAACCGCAACGACTGGCGCTTCGCCAACATCATTGACGGGCAGTTGATCATGGAAGCGCCAAGTCTGGACTTCATGCGCTGGGCCTTCGCTTACCCGCTGCTGCAGGGCGACGCGGCCTTCTACGCCGAGGTGACTGCCGAACTGGTCAGCGACACCAACTACTACGAGTACGGGCTGGCCTTCCGCGTGGTGGACGACAAGAACTTCTACTACTTCGTGGTAGATCACCGCCAGCAGGTTGTGCTGTTCAAGGTCACTAACACCGAGGTAGAAGAACTGCTTCCGGCGGTAATTGACAGCGCGGTGCGCGTGGGGCGCGACCGGCCCCATACTTTCGGCGTGCTGGTCATCGGCGACTACATCGAGGTCTATCTGAACGGGCAGCTTAAGGGGGCCGTCGTGGACGGCACACACACGCAAGGTGGCGCGCGCCCGATCTCGTACACCTACGTGGACTCGAACACGCCCGCGACTGTCGCCTTCGACAACTTCGCTTACCTGCCGCTGACCATCGCTGGCAACCCGTTGCTGGCCGAGCGGCGTAGCGCCATCATCGGCACGGTGCAGCCGGACCTGACCAATATCCTGCTGACCGGCAGCAGCGGCGCTCGTGCGCTGGCGGCGCTCATTGCCGGGCAGCCGTTCGCGGCGCTGGCTCGCACCCCCGACAACCAGTACGTCTTCGGCTACGCGCGCGGCGCGACTGGCTGGGTGCCCGCCTCGGCGCTGGCCCTGACGCGCGGCGGCGCGCCCGCCCTGATCACGGCGCTGCCCGTGCTCGACGCGGCGATGGAGGGCAGCGCAGACCTGCCCTGGCCGGTGACCTGGCCCGGCCAGGAAACGCCCACGCCCGTTCCATCGCCCATGCCCACCCCGTCGCCGACCGTTGTTGAGGTGAGCACGCCGGCTCAGCCCGCACCGGGCACCATCGCCTACGGGCAGACGGCGGACGTGACCATCGCCGCCGGGCAGACTGTCACCTTGACCTTCGCGGGGAGTGCTGGCGATCAGGTGACAGTGGCCGCTGACGCTGGCGCGAACGCCACCCTGGACACGGCCCTGCGCCTGCTGGGGCCGGACGGCACCCTGGTCGCCGAGGACGACGACAGCGGCCCCGGCCTGAACCCATTGCTGGCGGGCGTCGCCTTGCCCGCGAGCGGCCAGTACACGGTTGAGATCGTCCAGTATCGCGGCCAGGGCACGGTGACGCTGCGCCTGGATAAGACGAACTGATCGACTCGGCGGGAGTGCTGCTCTGCTGCGCCCGGCCCTACAATAGACTTCCGAAGTTTTCAAGAACTTCGGGAGTCTGGCGGGGGTGCAGCAGAGTACGCCCCATGCGCGTCGAGTTAAGGCTTCCGGGCGCGTGGTATGGGCAGAATGCCCCTCCCCCTGGCCCCTCCCCGGCCAAGCCAGGGAGGGGGAAAACGCCCCAACCAGCGGTCCAAGT
>CAYNHD010000107.1:0-10720 GCA_964396775.1 uncultured Thermoflexus sp.
TCCCCTCACCCGCGCACCTCGACGATCACGCCGTCCTCCGCCCACTCGTAGAGGGCGGCGGCGTTTTCCAGGCTGAGCAGCACGCAGCCGTAGGTCACCGGGCGGCCCAGGTCGCCCGTCCACAGCAGGTAGCCCCCGCCGCGCGTCGGGAAGCCGTGAAAGCCGTTCCACAGGTCCATGGCCGGCCCCGGATGGTAGAAACCCATGAAGTGCGGCATGTACAGGTTCCACTGGTCGGCGTAGGCATTGGGATCGTGTGTCTGCACCTGAAAGACGCCCAGCGCGGTCGGGCTGGTCGGCAGGCCGGTCGAGATCACCCAGTCGAAGACGACCTGCCCGTTCTCGTAGGCCCATAGATGCTGCTGGCTCCGGCTGACGATGATGCGCTTGTGCGCCACCGGCTCCAGCGGGGCCAGGATGTCCGGCGAGGGGATGGTCAGGCGCTGCCCGACCGACAGGGCGCTCGTATTGATGCCGGGGTTGGCCGCCTGGATATACGGGTAGGGGATGCCGACCTCCTCGGCGATGGCCGCCAGGGTCTGCCCGCCGCGCACCTCGTACACCGTCTCCCCGTGCCGCACGCGCACAGTGGCCCGCGCCGCGCTCTGCGCCAGCGCCCGCTGCACCGCGCTGACCGCTTCCTCGGCGTCCACGTAACGCTCGTCGGGGAAACGCGCGTTGGCCTCGGCGAAGGCGCGCGCCGCGTCGGGGTTGGCCGCCAGACGCAGCCCGGTCGCGCTGCCCGCGTCCGGCTCGGCAGTCAGCCAGGCCGCCCAAACGTCCGGCGGCGCGCTCCAGGTGTGCCACTCGTCGCGGATCGGGTCGTAGCCGCGCAACTCGAAGGGGCTGGAGAGCAGAGCGTTGGCCTGGGCGAGCAGCGGTGAGGCGTCGCTGATCGCCGGGCCGACCGGGGCCATCACCAGGTCGAGCGCGCCGTCAGCCAGCTCGCCCGGCGCGTCTGCGCCCATCCGTGCGACTGTCGCCGCCACGTCAAGCGCGCGCCCGTCCGCCGGAGGGCTGGCGACCGCGCGCCCACCCACCAGGCGCACGCCCGCATTCACCGGCGGCAGATCGATCCCCGCCCTCGCGTCTTCCAGGTAGGCGGTCAGCGCGGCCAGGTCAACGCGCACGACGGGGGCCACGTCCACACCGCCGGCCAGCGCCTCGAAGACGCCCCCCAGCCCGCCCTGCGAGCGGCCCCAGGCGTGCGCCGCCGCCGCCGTCGCGTCCGCGTCGAGGGTCACACCCAGCGCCGCCGGATCCACAGCCCAGACGCGCTCGCCGTCGCGCAGGCGCAGCCCGCCCGCCCCCCAGGCCGTCGCCAATGCCTGGGCCGCTTCGCGCTCGGACATGCCGCCCAGGTCCACGCCCGCCGCACTGACGCCCGGCAGTACCTGCCCGGAGCCGATCAGCAACCCCACGCCCGCTACCAGCGCCAGCAGACAGGCACTTGTGGCGATCAGGCTGAGCGCCGCGCTCACCAGCAGCAGGCCGCGCGGACTCAGCCGGCGCGCTCGCCGTCTCCGGCGGCGCGGGGCCGGGTGCGGGACAGGTGGCACGACCGGGCGCGGCGCAGCCCCGTTCGCGGGAGGGACTGGGCGCGGCGGAGCGCCGTTGCGCGGGGGAACGGCGGGGTTGACCACAGGGTGACGGGGCCGGGGACGGCGCGAGCGTTGAGCGAAAAGAGGCATGGGCTACGACTCTACCAGATACGGTCCAGTGATTCTATGCTACTATGGAGGAGAAGTTCCTGCCTGTAAAGAGAGCGCAGGCCAAGAGCCGACGATCCGTCGGCTGCCAGCAGTTCTCCAGGCGCTTTTCTTGAGGATGCGTGCAAAATCTGTCAGGCAGGGGTGCCGTTCTGCTGCGCCTCACGCAAACAGACTTCGGAAGTTTTCAGAACTTCCGAAGTCTTCTTGAAAGCCGCCCTGCACCCTGCATCTCTACACCCAACTCGCCCTCCTCCACCAGGCGCACCGGCTGGAGCAGCGAGCGGTCGAATGGGCCGATCTCCCCAGGCGACATCTCCCCCAGCACATGGCGCATGCGCTGCGCAGCGGCACGTGCGCCCGGCCCGCCGCCAGACTTCCGAAGTTTCCAAAACTTCGGAAGTCTGTTTCTGCGCAGCGCCCGCACAATTGCTCTGAAACAGGGAGCCACTCCCCCGGCAGAGCACGCTAACGCAACTGCGGCGGGGCGCTCGCCGGCAGCGTCCACAGATACTCGACCAGCGCCCAGGTTTCCTCCGGCGTGAACAGGGTGCCGAAGTTCGGCATGTCCGTCCCCATCCCGCCGCGCCGGATTTTGGCGTACAGCACGTCGCTGCGCCGCTCGAGCAGATAGGCGGCATCGGCGAAAGCAACCGGCTTTTCGGCGGTTGTGCCCGCTGCCGGCCCGTCTCCGCCGCCCGTCTGCCCGTGACAGGCGGCGCAGTTTTTGTTGTACAGCGACTCGGCGGCGGCCAGCGTTGCGGGCGCTGTGTCTGCCGTCCACAAATAGGCGAGCACGTCTAGCAGATCGGCCTGCGCGACCTGTCCGTTGGCCTGGCGGAGCAGGTCGAGCGCGTGCGTCGGGGGGTGCGAGCGCCGCCAGGCGGGATCGCGCACTTCGGGCGGGATGGTCACGTTGCTGAGGAGGGTGGCACCGCGTTGCGCCGAAAGCGGGCGCTCGATGACCAGGGCGGACGCGCGCCCCGCGTCGGGCGTGGCGTCAATATCCACGCCCTCCGCGATCAGCGCCTCAATGATCGGGTCCGGCTGCGCCGTTGGCAGCAGGTCTGGATTGGCCGGATCGATCACCTGGATCGTGCCACGCATCCGCCAGTGATCCGGGCCGCACCAGGTGTTGCAGTAGTAGGTGTACGTGCCGGGCCGGTCGAAGCTCAGCGAGATTTCTTTCACCTTGCCCGGATCAACGTGGCCCAGGTCAATACCCAGCCCCGGCCCCAGGGCGACGCCGTGCGTCACGTCCATCGCCGCAAAGCGCAACGTCAGCGGCTCGTTGACCGCCACGCGGATCGCATCCGGCGCGAACCCGCCCCTCTCCGGCGCGTAGGCCCGGATGTCTATCACGCGCCGCTCGGCGGCTGCCAGCCGCAGCCAGCGTTGGTAACCCAACACCGCGCCCGGCAGCCCAATCACGATCAGCACGACGGCGACCCAGGCCGCCACCTCCCGACGTTCCATCGTCACCCCAGGTACAGTCTCAGGAATCCCAACGTTATGGCCAGCGCGAATCCGCTCACCGGCAGCGTCGCCAGAAAAGCGGGGCGATGATGCGCGTGGTGCTGGCGCGCGATCTTGTAGGCTGTGTTCAGCGCGAAGAGCAGCCCGCCGGTCAAGATGCCCACCTGCAGCATGGGGAGCAGGGCGGTCCCCAGCGGCGTCCAGGCCGCGTCCGCCGTGCCGAAGAGGTCCCAGCCCCAGCCAAAGGGGTCGGAGAGCACAGACAGCGCGTAGCTGCCATTGACCAGCACGAAGCCAAAGCTGAAGGCGATCCATGCCGCCAGCCCCAGCGGGATCAGGGCGTAGGCATAGTCCACGAACAGGCGGTGCATGGGCTGGCGGGCGCGCGTCACCCGCCGCGCGATCCACAGGATCAGCCAGAAAAGCCCCGGCAGCAGCGCCAGGTTGAAGGCGGCGAAACCGAGCGCGTAGAGGCCCCAGTGCGGCAGGGACTCCATATTGGCCCAGCCCTTCAGCCAGCCCCAGGGGCCGAGCAGCACCGCCGAGTACAGCAGGGCACAGCCGAGCATGATGAAGGCTTTGTAGGCTTCGTCCAGGCGGCGCTCTTTGGCGACCAGCAGATCGCTGCCGAAGGGCCGCAGATTGAGCACGATGTTGTTCCTGGGGCAGGTCTTCAGGCACTCGAAGCACAGCCCGCAGTAGACGTTGCGCATCAGGTTGCCGGGGTAGACCATCCAGGGGCAGCCGTAGCCCGCCGCGTTGCCAGTGATGCAGTCCTTCGTCTTGTGATCGGCGCACACGTCCGGGTCGGCGACGCGCAGCTCGACCGGTGCCATCAGGGAATACAATCCGATGAAGCCGCCCACCGGACAGACATAGCGGCAAAACACGCGATTCTTGTAGAGTGCGCTCAGCACGACGCCGGCCAGCAGGAAGCCAAGCAGCAGCAGGGCGCTGACGCCCGGACGGGTGAGGATGATCGTGCTGAACACGGCGACGCCCAAGAAGCCAAAGTTTTGCAGCCACATGTTCTTCAGGCGGCGGGGCCAGCGCAGGCCGCGCGTCCAGGGGCGGGCCGGGCCGCGCCGGACAATGGCGCGGCGTTGCAGCCACTCGCCCGGCGCAGGGATCGGGCAGACGGCGCACCAGAAGCGCCCCAGGAAGGGCACCAGCACAACGATCAGCAGCGCCCACCACACGATCCACACGAAGATGATGCCGAAGTTGCGGCTTCCGACGGGCGTGCCCGCCAGCCCGCTGAGGATGGCCAGCGTGAAGACAGCCAGCGTCAGCAGCATCAAGGCGGGCTGGAAGGCGCGCGCCTTCAACGTGCGTTTGAGCAGCGGGGCGCGCGCCAGCAGGTCGAGGCGGCCTTCGTTCAGCATCGTCAGGGCACCCAGTTCGAGAGGATGGTCAACGGCCTGTTCGGTTCTGCCGGATCATTGGTGCGCAGATGGACGCGGAACTCATGCGGGCCGTCCATGCCGGCGTGCATACTGAAGGTCAGCGCAATGGTGGCCTCGTGGCCAGGATCAACGGTCGTCGAACTGACGACAGCGCGGGGCGGTCAACAGCCCTCGATCAGTTCGACGCGCGGCTCGCCGTAGATGACCAGCGGCGCGTCGCCCACGTTGCGCACGGTGTAGACGGTGGTGATCGTCGTGCCCAGCTTGACCTCGCCGTAGTCCACCACATCCTGCGGCAGCACTTCGAGGCGCGGCGCGCCGGTCACCTGTGGCTCGAAGTCCGGGTCGAAGACCTTCTGGCCGGGCGACTCGTCCTGGCGCGACGCCAACGCCAGCGCCGCGAGGATCAGCAGCACGACCCCCGCCGCGCCGGCCACGAGCCAGTTTCGGGTGCTGTTGGGCGCGCGCCTCCTGGTGCGGCTACGTTTCTTAACCTGTGCCATTGACAACCTCCTGAAATGATGATGGGGTGTTCCCCGACTGCCACAGATGAACCAACATGCTCGCTGCGGCGACCAGCACGACGCCAATGGCGCGCCAGTACGGGGTATTGCGCTCGACGATCAGCTCCCCGATCATGAAGGGGTGCAGCGGGCCGCAACTCACCGCGCAGCGAAAGCGGAACTTGCCCGGCCTGTCCGCCGTGAACGCGATCTGCTCGGCAATGCCCGGCTCCACACGCTGCTCCAGGCCATAGCCGTCCAGGTAGAAGCCGTGCACCACGTCCGAGGCGGTGAGGGTGATCACCACCCGGTCGCCCTGGTTGACGCGCACCCGCCCCGGCGCAAACTCAAACTGCGTCGCGTCGAGCGCGATCTCGCGTGTGGCGGCCCCGCCAGCGCCCGGCAGCGGCGCGACGAGCACGGCGAGCGCCACCAGACCGAACAGCGCCCACATCGGGCGCGGGCGAACAGACAGCGGTCTCATACTGCTCTGCTGCTAATCCACAGGCAGCGGCGTATTGGTCGGCGGGCCGAAGGGGCTGTACCGGGCGTCCACATAGGCGCGCACGGCCAGCGAGGTCTTGCCCTCCGCCTTCAGGCGCATCACATCCTGGGTGATGTCCACGCAGATGCCGCAGCCCAGGGCGTGCGTATCGAAGGTGATCGCGCCATCCGGCGCGATGTCCTGGATGTAGCAGCTCAGATTGCTGGTGTGGCCCATCGCCCCGCACCCGCAGTAGCAGGGATACTTCTTCAATTCCTCTGGATTGGCCACCGCGTACTGGTACGCCTCGCGCACGCGAGGAGGCGCGCTGCGCGCCCAGTCGGGCAGTGCCGCCACGCTGGTGGTGTTCTGCGCGCTGCCGCCGCACGCCGCCAACACCAACACGCCGGCCAGCAGCAGAAGCACAAGGGCGGGTTGCCGTAGAAGTCGCATAGGAGTCTCCGTGAAGTCCGTGACAGGCTGCCCTCTACTATAGACCAGCGGCGGCCCAAAGAAATGCGCCAAATGGCGTGTAGGCCACTGCGCGATCTGTCATGGATTGGGGCATTCGCGCGCCGCTGGCCCGGAAGCGCGAGTGCGGATCGGGGTATGCACAGTATTTACCTCACCCCCGCTCGGCCCCCTGGTGCGGGCCTCGCCGCCCTTTCTCCATGCATGGCTATGCGTTACCCACAAATGCCCCCCATCCCCCAGCCCCATCCCCCAGCCAAGCGAGGGGAAGGGGGGTATATCCGCCGTATCTCTCCCTTCCCCCCTTGTGATCCTGTTGGCGAAATGGCTCCGTAGGGGCGTATTGCAATACGCCCACGGAGCGCAGCAAAGCAGCACTCCTGCGAAACCAGCGCGTGCTTAGTTCGCCAGCAGTATCCCTTGTGGGGGAAGGGTCGGGGATGGGGGGACAACCGCGCTCACAACCTGCTCGTGGACCCTGCACGTGTCAGATCGGGGCACCCAACACGCCAAATGGCGTATAGGCAGCGGGCCTCAATAAGCGTATTATCGCAATATTGTACTGGCAAAGAAGCTATCAGGAGATGTAACCGCTATGTCAAAGAGGGTCAGTTTGCTGTTGGGGTTGGTGGGCGCGATCTTGCTCCTGGCCGTGCCGTCCGCCAGCGCGGATGCGCCGGTCACCGGGCGCGCCGGGCGCGCCGAGGTGCGCTTCATGGAAGGGATGATGGACCACCACCAGATGGCTGTGGACATGGCCGGACACTGCCTGCCGAAGGCGGCGACCGAGGCTGTGCGCACACTGTGCCAGAACGTGATTGACGCCCAGACGCCGGAAATTGAACTGATGCGCGGCTGGCTGTCGGCCTGGTACGGGGTTGACTACGCGCCGGTGCCGATGGCTACCGTAATGGAATGGATGGGGTCGGGCATGAGCGGCGGCATGGCGATGGGAGGCGATCACACGACCAATCCGGCAACCGACATGCCGCTGATGATGGGCATGATGGCCGGCCTTGACCGTGTGGAGGGTCTGGACTACGACATCGCCTGGCTGGAAGCCATGATTGACCATCACGACGACGCGCTGCACATGGCCGAGCGGGTGCTGAACTACGCCGGGCACGAGGACTTGCGCGCCCTCGCCCAACAGATCATTGACGATCAGACGGCGGAGATCGCCACGATGGAAGCGTTGCTGGCGGAGCTTGTCCCGTCGAGCTAGGGCCTGGCCCCCAGGACGTTCTTCCTCACATCGTTGAACGCATTGACACACAGAGGAGACACCATGAAGCGCCTGCTAATTCTCTCACTGCTGCTCGGACTGGTTATGCTAGGCGCGGCGCTCCCCGCGTTCGCGCAGGGGAACGGCCCTGCCCCTGGCAGCACATGCGGCCAGTTCTTCGGCCAGCACGTCGCCGAACACGCCCAGACAGGGCACCTGGGCCAGGAACACAACCCCGGTATGCACCAGGGGCTGGCTAACTTCCTGGATCACGGCGACCACGAGCACACCTGCCCGTAACCCTGTACTCCCTGGGCAATCTGGCGGTTGCGCCGCTGAGCGGTTAGCTCACTCCGGCGCGGTCACAATCGGAGTCCGGACGGTCACGGTCGTGCCCGCTCCTGGCTCCGATTGGACCTGGAGGTGCGCCCCGATGAGTGCCGCGCGCTCGTGCATGCCCATGATGCCAAAGTGCTTCGCCCCGCCTTCGCCCAGTTCTGCGGCGTGATGCGGCGGAGAGAAGCCCTTGCCGTTGTCCCGGACGGAGACGGTGATCTGCTTCTCGCCAAAGTGGACGCTCAACCAGACCTGCGATGCGCCGCTGTGCCGCCGGGCATTGTTCAGCGCCTCCTGCGCGATGCGATAGAGCGCGATTTCGTGCTCCGGGGCCAGCCGCCGCGGTGACCCCGTTTTCTCGAAGTGGATCGCCACGCTCTCGTCGAGTTCCAGGTCGCGGGCGAGCATTTGCAGCGCCGGCACCAGGCCCAGCGTCTCCAGGTAGACCGGCCTCAGCGCCCGCACCATCCGGCGCAAATCCTCAATAGTCTGCGCGATCATCGCCCGGATTCCCACCAGCAACTCAGCCGCTGCCGGGTCATCGGTCAGGTAAGGCTTGAGCATTTGCTGGCGATGATCCAGGGCGATCAGCGCCTGGGTGGTCTGGTCGTGTAGCTCGCGCGCCAGGCGCTGGCGCTCTTCTTCCTGGGCGTGGGTGATCGCCCCGATGTAGTCGTGCATACTCACCTGGGCCGCCTGGACGCGCCGGGCCATCTGTTGAAGCGTGGCCTGCAAGTGCCTGATCTCGTTGATGCCGCCGGCCTGCTGCTCGATGGCGGCGAAATCGCCCCAGGCCAGCTCGGTCGCCTGCGCTTCCAGCCGCCGCAGCGGGACCACGATCCGCCGTATCCCGAACCACATGGCCCCCATGGCGATGAGCAGCCCCGGCACCAGGGCCAGCGGCGCGGCCTGTGAATAGCGCAAGACCGGGCTGAGCGTTTCCTGCCAGCGTTCTTCCTGGACGAGAGTCCACTGGGCTTCTGGAATCTGGGCGACGGTGGCTACCACGTCGCTTCCTTCCCCAGCGGCGCGCTCAACTGGCGCGGTGCCGGGCACGGCAGCGGCCCAATGCTCCCCGACATGGCGCGGATCGCTGTGATACAGCACCACGCCGTCAGCGCCCAGCAGGTAGACGGTGGTGCTGGCGGACTCGTGCAGGCTGGTCAGGATGCTGCTGAAGGGCAGCGCGTCGAGCGACACAACGCCGACGGCACGCAGCCCGCCCGCTGCCACTGCAATGGCGAGGCGCGTCGCATTCTGTCCAGGCTCAACCAGGGGCACAAAAGCAAAGGGAGCCTGGCTGGTGATCTGCTGGCCCAACGCTGACCAGCCAGCGCCGGGCGACGAGGCAGCCAGCAAGCGCCCGTCCGCCGAGAAGATCGCCACCCCGCCGTCGAACAGCGCGCCCAGCCAGCCTGACCCTTCCACGAGCGCCTGGGCGGACTGCGGATCAGCGCCCGCCAGGTCTAGCCCGGACAGAACGGCGCGCCGCTGGGCAAGCTGCTCCGAGAGGCCGGACGCCGCCCCGGCCACCACCTGATCGTTGTGGTTGACCAGCATATCGCGCATGGCCGCCTGGTGCAGGGCGACGCCGCCGAAGGCGACGACCATCAGCAGCACCAACAACGGCAGCACGACGAAGACCAGCAGTTGCAGCGGCAGGCCAGGCGGTCTAATCTTCATGAGAAGCTGGCAGTTCTAGCAGGCCAAGCTGTGATGCGGTGACCACCGCTTCGGTCCGGTTGGCAGCGTTGAGCTTCTCAAAAATTCGGCGCAGATGGCCCTGAACGGTGCGGTCGCTGATGTCCAGTAGCAAGCCGATGGCCTTGTTGGTGAGGCCGCGTGCCGCCGCTCGCAACACTTCTAGCTCGCGCTCGGTCAGCGGCTCGTAGGTCGTCTTCGGCTCGTGAGAGGCGGCGACAGCGTGCATCAGCTTGGGCAGGATTTCCGGGTCGAGCACCGATTTTCCTTCATGAACGGCTCGCACCGCCGCGATGATCTCTTCCATATCGGCGGTCTTGAGCACGAAGCCATTCACCCCGGCTTCGAGCGCCGCCATGATGAACGGATCGTCGTCAAAGGCGGTCAGGATGAGCAGGCCGACCGGCAGTCCCCTGGCCCGCACCCGCCGCGCCACCTCGATGCCGCTGTAGCCCGGCATCTGGATGTCGAGCACGGCGACATCGGGGTGATGCTGCTCGATGAGGCGCAGCGCCTGCTCGCCGTCCTCCGCTTCGGCGACCACGTTGATGCCGGCGGTGGAGAGGAATTGCCTGATGCCGTGCCGCACGACCTGATGATCGTCGGCCAATACGACGTGAATGGGCTGGTCTGTGGTCATTGTCTCGCCCCGTGAGCTATGGATTCTCTATCCTGGTGTGGCAAGGCCCGCGCTACGATGTACCTCACCCTTCAATTCCCTCTCCACACGCGGAGAGGGGATTTAACCGCACAGCGACTCCCCCTCCGTAAACAGAGAGGGGGTTGGAGGGTGAGGTTTCCACATGGTCTCTTAGTATCTTAGCGCGATTCCGGCATCCCCCACTACGCCAAAATGCCTATAGGCGCATAGGGCATATGGCGCTGCTGGCGTTGCTGGCAGCGCATTACACTGGGCACAGAGCGTGAGATAAAGGAGTGAACGACGCTGTGCCGCAGGAGTTGGGCGTTGCCGTGTCCTGTGAGGAGATTGTAGCGGACATCTGCCGCGAGTTGAGCGCCGCCGGTTTTCATGTCGCGCAGTCTTTTGATCTGCGCTCGGCGCGCGCCCTGCTTCCAGACTACGCCTGTCCCCATCATGGCACGGCGCTGTGTGACTGCCAGTACAGCGTGCTGCTGATCTACGGGCAGGCGGCGGCTCCAGAGACGCTCATCGTTCATGGGCACGACCTGTGGTGCCGGGTGCTGCTGGCCGATAACCCGTACCGAGAGGCCACGTCCCAACTGGCCTCGCAGATCGCTCAGGTGTTGGCGGCGGCTGGTCTCGTCCTCCCTGTGGACTGCGAACAGGACTGGTGAGGTGAGGTCGCGCCGGCACATCACACATGATTGCCTGCTGAAAGGAGACTGGCTGGTATGCACGGGTATGGGTTCGACATGGCATGGGGCGG
>CAYNHD010000108.1:0-10714 GCA_964396775.1 uncultured Thermoflexus sp.
GACTTCCGAAGTTTTGAAAACTTCGGAAGTCTAAACTTCGGAAGTCTCTGCCATTAGGCCAGGCGCAGCAGAGCAACGCCTCTACCTGGCAGGTTTTGCATATCCCCCATGCGCATCCACTGATAGCAGGACTGTGGAAATCGAGTATAGTAGTAGTGGAGTCTATCGTCACACTTGTCAGGGCGAATAGCGCGCGGGGATTGCACGGGTTGCTGCACACCTATGGATGATTCGATCACGCTGAAGGGCATTAAAGAGGGGTTGCTGGTCACGGTCAAGCCGGAGGGCCGCTGGTCTGACCTGGCTGGTCGGCTCATCACGCTGATTGACGGGCAGGGCAGCTTCTTTCGCGGCGCGCAGGTGACGCTCTCGCTGGGGCCGCGCGAGTTGCGCCGTAACGACCTGGCCAATGTGCGCAAGCAGCTTGAGGAGCGCGGCGTGATCCTCAAGGCGGTGCTGAGCGATAGCGACGCCACGCTCGACGCCGCGCGCAAGCTGGAGCTACGCACCGCGCTGCACGTCACCGAGCTGGCCGAGGAGCAGAGCGAGGCGCTGGAATTGCGCCCGCCGCCCATTGACCCCGAAGAGTACGGGTCGCCCGGCGTGATGGTCAAGCGCACCCTGCGCAACGGACGCACTATTCACAGCGAAGGGCACGTGGTGGTGGTGGGCGACGTGAACGCGGGGGCGGTGATCGTCGCCGGGGGCGATGTTATTGTCTGGGGGCGGCTGCGTGGCGTTGTCCATGCCGGGGCGGGAGGCGACGAGTCGGCGGTGGTGTGCGCGCTGCACCTGGCCCCGACGCAGCTTCGCATCGCCGGCTATATCACCATCTCGCCCGACGACAAGCAGCGCAAGCCGCGCCCCGAAAAAGCCCTGGTGCGCAACGGGCGCATTGAGGCGGTCGCCTGGGAGTGAGGGCATCCCGGCAACTGATCGGGGACGCGGCAGGCAGGGGAGCACACCGAGATAGACGCGCTGGCCGGACGTTGGCCGAGTCCGGCGGCGGGGATGTTCTTGAGAACGAGAGGCGATTGGATGGGGGCACGAGTCATTACCATTACCTCCGGCAAGGGGGGAGTTGGCAAGACGACCGCGACAGCGAACCTGGCTGTGGCGCTGGCCAACCTGGGCAAGAAGGTCGTCTGCATTGACGCCGACATCGGGCTGCGCAACCTGGATGTCGTCATGGGGCTGGAGAACCGCATTGTCTACGACCTAGTAGATGTGGTCGAGGGGCGCTGCAAGCTGCGCCAGGCGATGGTCAAGGACAAGCGGGTGCCCGATCTCTACCTGCTGCCAGCGGCCCAGACGCGCGACAAAACCGCCGTCAGCCCGCAGGATATGGTCGCGCTGGCCAACCAACTGCGCGGCGATTATGACTACATCCTGATTGACAGCCCGGCGGGGATCGAGTGGGGCTTCCGTAACGCGCTGGCCCCGGCGGATGAAGTCATCATCATCACCAACCCCGAAGCGCCCGCCGTCCGCGACGCCGACCGCATCATCGGGCTGGTGGAAGCTGAGGGCCGCAAGATTCCGACCAGCCTGGTGATCAACCGCGCCAAACCGGACATGATCCGCCGGGGCGATATGCTGTCGGTCAACGATGTGCTGGACATTCTCTCCACGCCGCTGCTGGGCGTAATCCCTGACGACGAGCAGATCATTGTCTCGTCGAACAGGGGCAGCCCGCTGACGCTCGACAACCAGAAAAGCCCGGCGTCCGAGGCGATCCGCGACATTGCGCGGCGTATCACGGGTGCGAAGATTCCGATTGGGGAGCTAGAGCGCAAAAAGGGTGGGTTGTTCCGCCGGCTGGCCCGGCTCTTCCACCGCTCTAGAGCATGATACAGGCGTTGGGGGGTGCCGATGACCTCACTATTAGGACGCTTCAAGGGACGCCGCGAGCCGACAAGCGCCGAGATCGCCAAAGAGCGACTGAAGCTCGTGCTCGTCTCCGACCGCAGCGATCTTGCGCCGGAGAAGCTCCACGAGATGCAGACTGCGATCATTGACGTGATCAAACGCTACATCCGCATTGACGAGATGGAAGTGCAGATCAAGTTCGAGCAGCGCGACCGCAAGAACTACCTGGTCGCCGACATCCCCTTGCAGCGCGAGCGCGCTTACGAGGCGCTGGCCGCTCCACCCGAATCCTCCGACGAAGGCGAGGAGGCGGAGGAGAGCGAACTGCCCGAAGCTTCAGCCGAGCCAGAGGAAGAAGCGACAGTCGAGGCTCAGCCAGAGGACGACGAGGCTGAGCCGGAGAAGGAATGAGGTGCCCGCGCTGCGGGCAGCGGACACTGCACAGGACAGGCGCGCAGGGGGTGCTGGGACACCCCCTGCGTTTTGACGGGTGCGTGCAGGTAGGGGTGCTGCTCTGCTGCGCCCCGTAGGGGCGCATTGCAATATGCCCCTACGGAACCTCGTCCTGGCTGGCATCAAGCGATTCGCTGACAACCTTTGCACGCACCCCTTTTAATCCCGCGGTTGACCGCCCGGCAGCAGCCGCTATAATCGGCGCGACGAATGTGACGGGTTGTATTGGGTGAGTGGTGTATGCAGGCGAAGCCAAGCCTCTGGCGCGATTTTGACTTCATCTTACTCGGCGTGATCGTGCTGCTGATGATCATCGGCATTCTGTTCATCCGCAGCGCCACGCTCGACGCCGTAGACCCCGACCTGATCAACCGCGTGCCCAGCCAGATTCAGTACTCGATCGTCGGCGTGGCCGTCTTGCTCGTTGTGGCGGCCATTGATTACCGCTTGCTGGGCAGCATTCACGGCTTCCTCTACGGCTTCATCCTGTTCATCCTGGGGCTGGTGGCCGGCCTGGGCGCGGTGGGCGCGGCGGGCGCGCAAAGCTGGCTGAACGTCGGCCTGCAGGTGCAGCCGTCGGAGCTGGCCAAGATTCTGCTGGTGGTGACCCTCGGTCAATTCCTGGCGGATCGCTACGAGGATATGGGCCGCCTGCGCACGGTGCTGCTCTCGCTGGGCTACGTGGCCCTGCCCACCTTCATGATCTTCGTCCAGCCCGACCTGGGCACCACCACAGTGATCGCCTTCGTGTGGTTCGTCATGGTCTGGGCGGCAGGGTTGCGGCTGCGCCACCTGGGCCTGTTCGTGCTCGCCGGCCTGCTGATGCTGCCTATCCTCTGGCAGGGCATGGAAGGCTACCAGCGCCAGCGCATCGTCTCCTTCGCCTTCCCCGGCTCCGACAAAGACGCCCAGTACAACATTGATCAGGCGCTGATCAGCATCGGTTCTGGCGGCGTGGTGGGCAAGGGCTACGCCAACGGCTCGCAGACGCGCGGGCGCTTCCTGCGCGTGCGCCATACGGACTTCATCTACAGCGTCATCGCCGAGGAGACGGGCTTCGTCGGCGCGACGACGGTCATCACGCTGATGGGCGTCGTCGTCTGGCGCTGCCTGCGTGGGGCGGCCAAAGCTGCCGACGCGCTGGGCAGCCTGATCTGCTACGGCGTCGGCGGGATGATCTTCTTCCAGACGATGGTCTCCATCGGCATGAACCTCAGCATCCTGCCGGTCACGGGGCTGACTCTGCCTTTCGTCAGCTCCGGCGGGTCGTCGCTGATCACGATGATGATCGGCATCGGTCTGGTGGAAAGCGTGATCATGCGCCGTCGCGCGCGGGAGTTCGCATAGCTCCGGTTATTGGTGATTGGTTCTTGGTTACTGGTTATTGGTTCTTGGGAGAACCCAACTGGAATGGGACGCTCCCCACCCAGACTAAGAACCAGAAACCAATCACCAACAACCAATCACCTTCAGTAATTCAGCACCACCACTTCGCTGATGGCCCCCCGCTTGTGCCGCATCGAGTTGATGTTACGCCGTGCGGTGACCATCTCGATGCGGAAGGCGCGGTACAGTTGCCGCACGAGTGGCGTATCCGAGTTGCTGAGCATCACCCGACAGCCCTGGCGGTCGAGGGCGGCGAAGACCTCGGCCAGGCGGCGCTGCTCGTCCTCGCCAAAAGAGGCGGCGGAGTAGCTGGTGAAGTTGGCGGTCGCGCTCAGCGGGACGTAGGGCGGGTCGCAGTAGACGAAATCCCCTGCCCCCGCGCGCTCAAGTATCCGCTCGAAGCCGGCCACAGCGATCTCCGCCCCTTGCAGCGCCAGCGACGCTGCCCGCAGCCGCCCCTCGTTGAGGATGTCCGGGCGGCGATAGCGGCCCATCGGCACGTTGAAGTGCCCCTGGCTGTTGACCCGCCACAACCCGTTGTAGCACGTCTTGTTGAGATAGATCATCCGCGCGGCGCGGTGGACGGGCGGGGCGCTGGTCCAGGCGGGCGCGCGATCCCAGGCCCGGACGGCGTAGTAGTGCGCCGCTCCGTGCTCGGCGTGATCGCGCTCGTGGCCCTGGAGCGCGGCGATCAGGTCGTCTACGGCATCGCGCACGGCCAGGTAGCAGGCGATTAGCTCCGCGTTGACCTCGGACAGATAAGCGCGCTCGAACAGGCCCCTGGCTTGGAGGTGGAAGAATACCGCGCCGCTGCCGACGAACGGCTCGAAGTAGCGGCGCACTGGCTCCTGGGGAAAAAACGGCTCGTACTGGGCGAGCAACTGGCCCTTGCCGCCCGCCCACTTGAGGAAAGGCCCTGCCTGGTTTTCGTGAGCGTTCATCCGCGCGGATTTTCGTTCCGACTGGTCAGTTCCTCAACGTAGAGAGCGATCGCTTCGCGAATGTTCTCAAGTGCCTCCTGGCGCGTCTTTCCCTGGCTGACACAGCCCGGCACGCTGGGCACTTCGACCACCCGCTGGTTGTCCTCACCGCGATAGATGATCACCTGTCTCATGGCCGTCGCTCCTGACAAATCAGACTTCCGAAGTCCGGCAGACTTCGGAAGTCTTGAGTCCGCCATCTCTACCCCCCGCCCTGATCCTTCTGCTGAATCCTGGCCCAGGTATCCTTGAGCGTCACCGCGCGATTGAACACCGGCTTCCCTGGCGTGCTGTCCGGGTCGGCGCAGAAGTAGCCCTGCCGCTCGAACTGGAATAGATCGCCGGGGCGAACCTCACCCAGCGACGGCTCCAGCTTACAGCCGGTGAGCACCTGCAGCGAGTCCGGGTTGAGCAGGTCGGTGAAGTCCTGTCCGTCCGGCACGTCCGACGGATCGGGGACGCTGAACAGGTGATCGTAGAGGCGCACTTCACCGTCGAGGGCGTGGGCGGCAGAGACCCAGTGCAGCGTCGCCTTGACCTTGCGCCCGTCTGGGGCGTCGCCGCCGCGCGTGGCCGGGTCGTAGGTGCAGCGCAACTCGACAACCTCGCCGCGCTCGTCCTTGATCACACCCGTGCAGGTGATGAAGTAGGCGTAGCGCAGGCGCACTTCGCGCCCCGGAGCCAGCCGGTAGAACTTCTTGGGCGGGTCTTCCATGAAGTCGTCGCGCTCAATGTAGAGCACCTTCGAGAAGGGCACCGGGCGCGTCCCGGCGGTTGCGTCTTCGGGGTTATTGACCGCTTCCATCTGCTCAACGAGATCGTCGGGATAGTTCTCGATGACCACGCGCAGCGGGTTGAGCACGGCCATACGCCGCTCGGCGCGCCTGTTGAGGTCCTGACGCAGGCAATGTTCGAGAAGCTGGATGTCTACCACGCTGTTGGCCTTGGAGACGCCAATGCGCTCAGTGAAGTCGCGGATGGCTTCCGGCGTGTAGCCGCGCCGCCGCATACCAGAGAGCGTCGGCATACGGGGATCGTCCCAGCCGCGCACGTGGCCCTCATTGACCAGGCGTAGCAGGCGGCGCTTGCTCATCACCGTATAGGTCAGGTTGAGGCGGGCGAACTCGATCTGCTGCGGATGGTAGATACCCAGCGCGTCGAGGAACCAGTCGTAGAGCGGGCGGTGATCCTCGAACTCCAGCGTGCAGATCGAGTGGGTGATGCCCTCAATCGAGTCCGACTGCCCATGCGCCCAGTCGTACATGGGGTAGATGCACCAGGCGCTGCCGGTGCGCGGGTGCTCGGCGTGCAGGATGCGATAGAGCACGGGGTCGCGCAGGTTGAGGTTGGGCGAGGCCATGTCGATCCTGGCGCGCAGCACGCGCGAGCCATCGGGGAACTCGCCCCGCTTCATGCGCTCGAACAGGTCGAGATTCTCCTCCACCGAACGATCACGGTAGGGGCTGTCGCGCCCCGGCTCGGTGAGCGTGCCGCGATACTCGCGGATTTCCTCGGCGCTCAGGTCGTCCACATAGGCCAGACCCTTCTTGATCAGGTCAACGGCCCACTCGTAAAGCTGCTGGAAGTAGTCGGAGGCGAACAAGAGGCGGTCTTCCCAGTCCGCGCCCAGCCAGCGCACGTCGGCGATGATGGCGTCTATGTATTCCTGCTCTTCTTTGGTGGGGTTGGTGTCGTCGAAGCGCAGGTTGAACTTGCCGCCGTATTTCTGAGCCGTGCCGTAGTTGAGCCAGATGGACTTGGCATGGCCGATATGCAGGTAGCCGTTCGGCTCCGGTGGGAAGCGGGTGTGCACGCGCCCGCCGAAGCGACCGGTGCGCATGTCTTCGTCAATGAGCGCGTGAATGAAGTTGGCCGGGGCAGCGGATTCGCTGGCAGCGCTGTCCGCCGGGACGCGGGTGCCGCTTTCTGGTTCGCTGGACATGTCGTTGCTCTCTCACATCGTGGTGGGTTGGAGATGATAGCGCGTTAGTGTACCAGATTGCACGGGGAATGGGTACGGCGGAGCGGGAACAGGGTCCACGAACAAGTTGTTGGGCGATTGCCAGAACGCTCCTATCCTCCGCCCCTTCCCCCAGCCGAGCCAGGGGAAGGGGAGAGCCGCCCGCCAGATCGTCCCCCCTCTAGCTCCGCTGGAGGGGGGATTGAGGGGGGAGGCGTTCACCGGGTAGTCATGACCTCCCCTGGCAACAGGTTGTTCGTAGACCCGCAGGAACATCGCCGCCGATTCCCGCTCATACGCCGCGCGCGTTCTGCTATAATGAGCGGTTGGATGCCGGGGTGAGCGCCTGTGTCAAGTAGCACAGGATGAGGGCCGGTGCTCAGGGAAAGAGCGTACCATGACCAGTGACCATACCACGCGGAAGAGACGGCTGCCGTCCCTCGCTCGACTACGGGCGCTCGCGTTGCGCTGGTTCCTGATCTACTGCGTCGTCTATACGCTGACCTCGGTGCTCTTCGATCACTGGGGCACCAAGTACACCGGGCTTTCTGAGACTGTCTGCACTCCGCGCTTCATTGGCGCTGAAACTGAGGAGGCGTTGAAGCAGCGTCTTGTTGCCGAGTTCGCCCCCACCCTGGTCTTCTCCCTGGGCGAACCCACTAACCTGGAAGATGAGATCGTCGTCCCCTACCAGATCGTCCCCGACAGGGAAGACACGGGCCGCTATGTGTGGCGGGGAGCCGTCGCCTACTCCATAGACTATGGGGCGGCGGCGTCCAGCATCCGCATCGGCTTTGGGGCTGAGGGACGCTCCTTTTCGCTGTCGAAGTCGGTGATCAGAGTCCTGGGGTCGGTCTTCGGTTTTGCGGACGTGGACGCGCACTACGGCGATGTGGAGATGTTCGAGCTCTATCTCAGGCCCTCCGCAGAGGAGGGGTACTGGGAAATTGACCACCTCGTTATCTTCCCGCACGGCAACGGCAAGGGCTACAGCCCCGATGAACTGCGCTGCTTCCGCGACTCCCCCATTCTGTACGTCAGCCGGGGCAAGCACGCCATGTACCCCTCGCTGCAGGAATGCAACCACTCCAGCGTCGTCCAGCGGCGGGGGCTGCACTTGATCGCGGAGCATTGCAGCATCGGGGAGCTTTCCTATCTCACCACGTCGCCGGAGTTCAATGTGGGAGACAGCGCCAACCCGATCAACGTCTTCGAGACCTCGCCCACTATCCTGGAGAACGAGGTTTTCGTGGGCGAAGACGCCTGGGGCGACTGCTTCTGGGGTGGACACGGCGAGGGTGAGGGCCTGCTCGAGAAGCCGTGCCGGGCAAGTTTCCGCTGGTGGTAGCGGCGGAAGTCATTAGCCAGCCGGCCAGGACATCACCGCAAGAGCGCCTGCAGAGCGGTGAACTGCTCTGCCGGGTCGAAGATCGCCCGCACCGGAATCTCAAAGCCGGACACGACGGCGCTCTGGATCGTCCCCGATTTCATCTTGACGGCCAGCTTGTATGCTTCGTCCCCCAGGAGGTATTGCTCGACGCTCTCCTGCTCCGGATCAACCAGCCAGTATTCGGCGACTCCGTGCAGGGCGTAGTCCTCGAATTTCACCCCGCGATCAATGGCCTCCGTCGAGTCGGAGAGGACTTCGACGACCAGATCGGGAGCCGGAAACTTCATCTGATCCGGGGCAAACGCCGCGGCTTTCTCCTGCGTGAAGAAGCAGATGTCCGGCTCGTAATCGTTGCGGGTGAGCGCGATCAGCAGCTTCTCATGGCCCACGTACCCCAATGCGTGCTTCTGGACGTGGGCGTTGAGCAGCGCGAACAGATTGCCGCTGGCGACGCTGTGGCGCAGCTTGACGGGCGACTGCACGATGATCTCTCCGTTGATGAACTCGACCTTCTGCGCGTCGGACATCTCCTCGTAGAAACGCTCGCGCTTCTCCTGTTCGGCGCGCAGGATCGCCTGAAGCTGCCGGGTGAGTTGCGGCAGGCGCGGAGATCGGACAAGCTGCTGGACGATCTCCCTGGTGGTGAAAGGCGTATCTGACTCGCTCACGTGTGCGATTCCCCATTCCTCTTCTGCTATCTTACCATCACTTCCCCGTTCATGGCACGCGAGTCCTCTGCTATAATCCTCCTCGCCGCACCTGCGGCAGCAGCACCGAGGAGAGATCATCGTGACCGAGCAGAACGTACCCGTTCGCGTGCGCTTTGCGCCCAGCCCCACCGGGCCGCTGCACATCGGCGGGGTGCGCACGGCGCTGTTCAACTGGCTGTTCGCCCGCCATCACGGCGGGACGTTCATCCTGCGCATCGAAGACACCGACCAGAAACGCTACGATCCCGACGCGCTGCGCCTGATCACCGACGGGCTGCGCTGGCTGGGCATTGACTGGGACGAAGGGCCGGAGGTCGGCGGCGACTACGGGCCGTACTTCCAGTCCGAGCGGACAACGCTCTATCAACACTGGGCGAACTGGCTGGTCGAGCAGGGCCATGCCTACCGCTGCTATTGCACTGAGGAGCGGCTGTCCGCGCTGCGCCAGCAGCAGCTTGCCGCCAAACAAGACCCCGGCTACGACCGCCACTGTCGCCATCTGACGCCCGAAGAGCGCGCCCGGCTGCACGAGGAGACGGGCGGGCGCTACGTCATCCGCTTCAAGATGCCGCTGGAAGGCACGACGACCGTCCACGATCTGCTGCGCGGCGACATCACCTTCGACAACCGCCAGCTTCAAGACCTGGTGCTGCTCAAGTCGGACGGCTTCCCGACGTACCACCTGGCGAACGTGGTGGACGATCACCTGATGGCCATCAGCCACATTCTGCGCGCCGAGGAATGGATCTCCACCGCGCCGGTGCACAAGAACCTGTACGACGCTTTCGGCTGGCCGATGCCGCTCATCGCCCACCTGCCGGTGATCCTCAACCCCAGCGGCAAGGGCAAGCTCTCCAAGCGCAGCGTCGCCTTCGCCGAGGGCGGGCGCAAGGTACCTGTGCTGCTGCACGAGTTCGTCGAGGGCGGCTACCTGCCGGAGGCGGTGGTCAATTTCCTGACCAACGTCGGCTGGAGCTTCGGCGACGACCGCGAAGTGTTCACCGTCCAGGAAACCATCGAGCGCTTCGATCTGGCGCGCGTCAACCCGGCGGGCAGCGCCTTCCCCATCGAGAAGCTGGACTGGCTCAACGGCGTGTACATCCGCGCGATGGACGACGACGAACTGGCCCGGCGGCTGCTGCCCGTCTTCATTGGCGCGGGCTACGCGGCAGACCTGGAGCGGGTGCGTCGCGTCGTGCCCCTGATCAAGGTGCGCATCAAAACGCTCAACGACGCGCTGGACATGGCCGGCTTCATCTTCACTGACTCGTTCGCCCCTCCGCCCGCCGACCAGATCATCCAGAAGGGCATGGACGCGCCGCGCACCCAGGCCGCGTTGCAGGCGGCGGCGGATGCGCTGGACGCGCTGCCGGACTTCGGCGCGGCGACGCAGGAAGCCGCCATGCGCGCCCTGGCCAAGCAGTTGGGACTGAAGGCAGGACAGCTTTTCGGCGCGCTGCGCGCCGCCACAACCGGCCAGCAGGTCTCGCCGCCGCTGTTCGAGACGATGGAAGTGCTGGGCCGCGAGGAATCGCTGCAGCGCATCCGCCAGGCGATTGCGAGCCTGTAGCAGCCCTTCTCCGGGGGTGATGTCAGAGTCCGCCGCACGCCAGCAGGGAGGGACTTGAGTCTGCTCCCCCTTGCTCCGTTTACGGGGAAAGGGGGCCGGGGGGATAGGGGTAAACCAGGCCAAACCGCGCACTCATTTCCGCCGTGCTGCACTAGTGCGACAGAATGCCCCTCCCTCTGGCCCCCTCAGCCAGCAGAGCCAGAAAGGGGGAAAGCGCCACGTGCAGCGAGCCAAGTCCCCCTCTCTAGCTCGGCTGGAGAGGGGGATTTAGGGGGTGAGGCTGTAGGGGCATATTGCCATACGCCCCTACGAACCCCATCCCCGCGCGGCGCTGACATGGTTTGCCGCCCCTCTTTCGCTTGGGCTACAATGGGAGCCATCCAGCGACCAGGAGCA
>CAYNHD010000109.1:0-7773 GCA_964396775.1 uncultured Thermoflexus sp.
TTCGGCCCCTCGCGCAGCACGCGCACCACCTCGCGCCCGATCTCCTCGCCGCCGATCAGCGCGAAGCCGCCGCAGGGGATCACCCCGCCGAACTCGTCGGCCATCGCCGTCAGCACGCACGGGATGTCGCGGCCCAGCGCGGCCCAGGCGGTGGCGTAGGGGCTGTGCGTGTGCACGATCCCGCCGACCTGGGGCATGGCGCGGTAGATGGCGCAGTGCGTGGCCGTGTCTGACGAGGGCTTGTAGTCGCCCTCGACCACGCGCGCGTCCGCGTCCACCACGACCATAGTCTCCGGCCCCAGCTCGTCGAAGGTGAGGCCGCTGGGCTTGATCACCACGTAGCCCGTCGCCGGGTCGCGCCCGCTGATGTTGCCGCTCGTCCAGGTGACCAGGTTGTTGCGCGGCAGTTCGGCGTGCAGGTCGGCGACGACTTTGCGCAGTTTTTCGAGCATTACTCCAATCCTCTCGCCTGGTTGCGAATCTTGCGCAGGCGCTTCATCACGTCGTTCTCGCCGCGCCCGAAGTAGTCGTGCAGCGTGACGTACTCGGCGAACAGCCTGTCATAGACCGCCTGGTGCGCGGCGATGGGCCTGAAGACCTCATCCTTGAGCTTGCCCATCGCTTTGGCCGCCGCCTGAATGTTCGGGTAGGCCCCCGCCGCGACCGCCGCGTGCATGGCGCTGCCCAGCGCCGGCCCCTGCGCGCTGTCAATGATGCGAAACTCGCGGCCCGTCACGTCGGAGTAGATTTGCATCAGCAGCTTATTCTTCTCCGGCAGGCCGCCCGCCGCCACCAGTTCTTTGATCGGCACGCCGCTGCTCTCGAACGCCTCGATGATCACCCGCGTGCCGAAGGCTGTCGCCTCGATCAGCGCGCGGTAGATGTCCGGGGCGCGCGTGCCCAGCGTGGCTCCGACCAGCAGGCCGCTCAGGTCTACGTCCACCAGCACCGAGCGGTTGCCATTCCACCAGTCGAGCGCCAGCAGGCCGTGCTCGCCGGGCTTCTGCCTGGCGGCTTCGGCTTCCAGGTAAGCGTGCAGGTCCATGGCCTGCGCTTTGGCCGCTTCGTGGTATTCGGGCGGCACGGCGTTGTCCACGAACCAGGCGAAGATATCGCCTACGCCGCTCTGCCCGGCTTCGTAGCCGTACAGGCCAGGGATGATGCCGCCATCCACCACGCCGCACATGCCGGGCACTTCGTGCAGGCTATCGCCAAGCACCATGTGACAGATGCTGGTGCCCATGATCATCACCATGATCCCCGGCTCGGTCACCTGGGCGGCGGGCACGGTCACGTGCGCGTCTACGTTCGCCACGGCCACAGCGATGCCCGGCTTCAAGCCCATCCAGGCGGCGGCCTCGGCGGTCAGGTCACCGGCGCGCGCGCCCAGGGGAGCCAGTTCCTTCTTCATCTTGGTCTCGATCACGTCGGCCAGCTCAGGGTGCAGCGCCGCGAAGTATTTCTTGTCCGGGAATTTGCCGTCCTGGTAGATGGCCTTGTAGCCCGCCGTGCAGGTGTTGCGCGTCTCGACGCCGCACAGTTGCCACACCACCCAATCCGCCCCTTCGATCAGCCGGTCGGCGGCGTGATAGATTTCGGGCGCTTCGTCGAGGATTTGCAGCACCTTACTGAAGAACCACTCCGACGAAATCTTGCCGCCGTAGCGGGCCAGCCAGCTTTCGCCCATCTGCCGCGCCGTCTCGTTGATCGTGTCGGCTTCGGGCTGCGCGGCGTGGTGCTTCCACAGCTTGACCCAGGCGTGCGGGTTGTCGCGCCACTGCGCCAGCCGGCACAGCGGCGTGCCGTCGGCCAGGGTGGGCATCATCGTGCAGGACGTGAAGTCAATGCCGATGCCGATCACGTCCGCCGGATCGATCCCGCTGGCCTTGAGCGCCGCCGGCACCGCATTCTTGAAGACGCCGATGTAGTCGTCCGGGTTTTGCAGCGCCCATTCCGGCGGCAGCCGTTCGCCGCTGGTTGGCAGGCGCTCGTCAATCACCCCATCGGGATAGTTGTAGACGGCGCTGCCCAGTTCTGCTCCGTCGCGGACGCGCACGATCACCGCGCGCCCGGACTCCGTCCCAAAGTCCACGCCAATCGCGTATGTGTCGTTTGCCATAGACGGTTCCGCTCCTTCGTCATCTAGGACTGCCAGCCTCTAGCGAGATTGCGCCTGCCGCATTACGTCCCCCCATCCCCAGCCCTTCCCCACAAGGGACACTGTTGGCGAAATGCCTCCGTAGGGGCGTATTGCAGTACGCCCTACGGGGGCGCAGCAGCGCAGCGCCCCTACGAAACCAGCGCATGCTTAGTTCCCCAACAGTATCGCAAGGGGGGAAGGGAGGAATACGCCGGCTATGCTCCCCTTCCCCCCGGCGCAGCTTCAGGGGCGGACAGCAGCGTGAGAAGCATTGAGATGGCGTCCGCTTAACCTCACCCCCTGGCCTCGTACGCTCGGCCTTTCCCCCTCTCCGTTAACGGAGAGGGGGAGACGAGGCGCGTTGGTACCGAGCGGGGGTGAGGCAAAGTGAAGAGCCACCCCACGCTGCCCACCACTCACGCCCCAGATGCCAGGACCGCGTCGCGCAGCGCCCGGCTGAATGGATACAACCGCCCGTAGAGGACGAACCGCTCTTCGTACTGGCGGTGACGCCCGACATCGGGCGTGAAGACGCGCTCGACCTGCACCAGCGCGCTCACCGCCTCTTCCATGCTGGAGAAGACACCCGCCCCCAGCCCGGCCAGGATCGCCGCGCCCAGCGCGCCCGCCTCGGTGATGCGCGGGCGGGCCAGCGGCCTGCCCATGATGTCCGCCGTGATCTGCAGCCAGGCGTCCGAGCGCGCCCCGCCGCCGGTGACGCGATATTCCTCGATGGCAATGCCCGCCGCCGCCATGTGATCCAGCCCCTCGCGGAAGTAATACGTCACGCCTTCCAGCAGCCCCTTGATCAGCTCGCCGCGCGACGTAGCCAGGGTCAGCCCGGCGATCAATCCGTAGGGATGCGGGTCGTGGGCGGGCGGGCCGGTCGGCGCGAAGTGGGGCAGCACCAACAGACTGGTCGGCCCGGCGGGCATCTCGGCCAGCAGCAGATCGTAAACGTCCTCACCGCGCGCCCGCGCCGCTGCGTGCTCCAGCGGGGCGAATGTGTCGCGGAACCACTTGAGCAGCGCGCCGCCGGTCAGGTTGTAGTAGAAGCTGACGTAGAGGCCCGGCACGGCGTGATGCTCGACGTTCAGCCCGGCGGCGACCATCGGCGCGGCGGGCGGGATGGTGCCGTAGACGGGCGCGATGCAGACGTAGGTGCCCAGCCCGTAGGCAGCCATGCCGGGGCGGATGACGCCCGCGCCCAGGGCGTTGGCGCACTGGTCGTGCGTGCCGACGACGAGGGTCGCGCCGGGAGGCAGGCCCAGGTCGGCGGCCACCGCCGGCGCCACCGTCCCGACCGGCGTGCCGGGGCGGGCCAGGGCGGGCAGCTTGTCGGCGGGCATCCCCACCAGAGCGAGCGTCTCGTCCGACCACTTCTCCGTCTGGATGTCCAGGAACAGCGAGCGGTTGGCCAGCCCGTAATCGCTGACTGGCTCGCCACCGAGCAGGTATGCGGCCAGGTCTGCCCAGGACAGGAACCTGTACGCTTTCTCGAATAGCTGCGGGCGATGATCGCGCAGCCAGATCAGCTTGGGGCCGCCGTAGACGACGGCGGGCGCGTTGCCGCTGCGCGCGAAGAAGGCCAGCGGGTCGAGCGTGACCAGTTGAGCCAGCGTCTCCGCGCCGCGCGTGTCGAAGCCCAGGATGCAGTTGCCGAGAATCTCGCGCTCCGCCGAGACGGGAGTCATGGCCTCGCCCATCGAGGCGGCGCAGATGGCGGTGATGGGGTCGTGGGCCGTCTGCGCGGCGACCTCGCGGATGGCGTCACGGATCAATGCCCAGACGCGGGCGCTATCCAGTTCGGCCCAGTCGGGCTGCGGGCGCAGCGTGTCGTATTCGCGGGCGGCGGTGGCGATGATCTGCCCGTCCGTGGCCAGGACGAGCAGCTTGCAGCCGGTCGTGCCGATGTCAATGCCCAGCAGACTCATCGCGCACCGTCCTGGTGGGCGCTGAGAGTGGGGAAAACAGAATAATCCAGCACGGTCGTTCGCCAGAAAGAAGCCCTCATAACCAAAATCCTTTGCCGAAAAAGACCCTTCGCCTGCGCGCTGGCAAGGCGCACGCCAACCTCAATCCGTCTCTTCTCTGCGCCTCGGCGGTGATGTTTCGCCCTCTAGGGAAAACGCCCCCTGGCGCGGCAGGCAGGCGCTTTGCCGCTCGACCAACTGCGGGTGCAGCACGCGCTGGTGAACCGGCGTATGCGGGTTGTCAATGAGCGACACCAGGTATTCGACGCTCTGCTCGCCCAGCGCGGCGAAATTCTGCCAGACGGTCGTCAGCGGCGGCTCGAAGTACGCAGCTTCGGGGATGTCGTCAAACCCCACCACCGACACATCCTCCGGCACGCGCAGCCCGCGCCCGCGCAGCGCACGAATGGCACCCAGCGCCATCTGGTCGTTACCGACGACCAGCCCGCTGAAGACGGCCCCCTCGTCCAGCAGGCGGTTGGCAGCGCAAAAGCCGCTGGCAGCCGTCCAGTCGCCTTCAACAGACGGGCCAGGGGTCAGCCCGGCCTGGCGCAGCGTCTTGACCCAGCTTTCGTGGCGCGCCCGCGCGCCGTACCAGTTGAGCGGCCCGCTGATCTCGCACAGAGCGCGGTGACCCAGGTCAATCAGGTATTGGGTGGCCAGGCGGCTGCCGAACCGCTGGTCAATGACCACCGACGGCACCTTCGCGCCTAGCTCGGTGTCAATCTGCACAAAAGGGATATTCGCGCACAGCGCGGTCATGTCCGCGCCACTCAGCCCGGTCACCGGTGTGATCAGCACCAGGCCGTCCACCACGCTGCCGCCCAGCGCGTCAATGGCGACGCGAATCTCGTGCGGAGTCAGCACGCGGACGGTGGAGAGCGTGACGCCATAGCCGCGCGCCCTGGCTGTCTGCTCGACGTGAGTCACCATCTGCGCCGGGCCGTAGTGGTCAATGCCGAAAGTGACGATGCCCAACATGCACGTGCGTTGGGTGGCCAGGCTGCGCGCGGCCCGGTTGGGGCGGTAGCCCAGCTTGCGGATGGCGTCCTGGACGCGGCGGCGCGTCACGTCGGAGACGTAGGGATGGCCGTTGACGACGCGCGACACGGTTTGCGACGACACGCCGGTAAGGCGGGCGACATCTTCCAGGGTGACTCGTTTTATGTCGGGTTCAGCCATGAGGTTTCCATCATCAGGTGTCGCTAACTGCTAGCGCTAACATCATAGCATGAGACGGGCGGGCAGGTCAAGCAGCGCGGTGAACAGCAGCGCTTCGGGCGCCCCCCCCCTAAAAGATGAAAGGGGCGTCCCATGTCGAATCTTCCCCCTGACCCACTTGACTCGGCAACAAGGTGTGTTATATACTAAAGGTGTGTTTGCGCTAACAGATTGTGTTAGCTTCCCCAGAGCCTCGAACGCGGCCGTGTGCTCTCATTTTACCTGGAGTGCCACTTTTTCGCCGCCGGGTCGCGCGGACAAGGAGGGATGACTTCTGGCGCTCGTAGAGACTCCTTTGTAGTTTCGTTGCCGTTCTGTTCTCGCTCCATCGCAGGGCAGCGCCGGACACTGGCGACAAGCTGATTTCCGCTAAGCCTAGTTTAGATTGGGACGACGTCCGGCAGTGGGATAAGGGGGATTGGGAGAACTGTCGGGTCAAGGAGAGGCGTTCGCACGCCATTGAGACAGACGGACGTCCGGCAATCTCGCCGGAAGCAAAAACGCTTGGTTAGTAGTGTTGTGGAGGTCTTCCCATGAAACGTCTGTTCCTGTTCGTCCTATCCCTTACACTGGCTTTTGCCCTGCTTGCTCCCCTGCAGGGCAAGGCACTCGCCCAGGGAGACATCAGCTCCGCCCCCTATGGGACTACCGCCGATGGTGTTGCTGTAGATGAATACACCCTGACCAATGCCAATGGCATGGAGGTCAAGATCATCACCTACGGCGGCATCATCACCTCGCTCAAAGTGCCGGATCGCTATGGCAACATGGCCAACGTGACGCTGGGGTTCTCCAACCTCCAGGACTACGAGACCAACAACAGTTCCTACTTCGGCGCGATCATCGGTCGTTATGGCAACCGCATCGCCAACGCCAAGTTCACCTTGGACGGCGTGGAGTATACGCTGGCTGCCAACAACGGCCCGAACTCGCTGCACGGTGGGCTGAAGGGTTTCGACAAGGTAGTGTGGGAAGCCGCGGAAGCTGAAGCCGAGAACGGCGTGGCCCTGGAACTCACCTACGTGAGCGCCGACATGGAGGAGGGTTTCCCCGGCAACCTGTCCGTTACAGTCGTCTACACCCTCACTGATGCCAACGAGTTGAAGATTGACTACTCCGCCACCACCGACAAGACAACTATCGTCAACCTGACCAACCACGCTTACTTCAACCTGGTGGGCGAAGGCACTGGCTCCATTGACAACCACATCCTGATGATCAACGCCGATCGCTACACGCCGGTTGACGAAACGCTGATCCCCACCGGTGAGCTGGCTCCTGTGGAGGGAACTCCCTTCGACTTCCGCACGCCCCGCCTGATCGGCTCGTCGCAGCGTTCGCCGGACGAGCAGATCGTCTTTGGCCGGGGCATTGACCACAACTTCGTGCTGAACCGGCCCAGCTTCGAGGACAAGTCCATGATGCTGGCTGCCGTGCTGTACGAACCGACCTTGGGCCGCACGCTGGAGGTCTGGACGACCGAACCCGGCCTGCAGGTCTACTGCGAGAACTGGGAAGGGCAATGGGCCAACCCGATCAAGTACGGCCCCAGCGGTAATTTCTACCGTCAGGGCGAGGGCATCGCTCTGGAAACCCAGCACTTCCCGGATTCACCTAACCAGCCCGATTTCCCGCCGGTTGTTCTCCAGCCCGGTGAGACCTATCAGACGACCACCATCTTCAAGTTCACGGTGGACTAGCGGGCAGGGGCGCTAGGCGGGGGGCGCCAAGTGCAGCGCCCCCCGCCACTGGCGCTGGGAGAAAGGCGCGCTGATTGACAAGCGTAGTAAGCGATCATAAGCTTAAGGTGTGCAAGAGGACGCTGAGCCTCGCGGGAGATGGCACCCCGTCGAGCGGCGTCTTTGGCAGGAAGTCCCCACCCCGGTGGGGAATCGCTTCCAGCAAGACTCGCCCGCATTGTTTACCTACTAAGGAGGACTTTAAGATGCTGAGAAAAGCGGGACTTGTTGTGGCTCTTGTGCTCGTGCTGGCTCTGGCGCTGCCCACCGTGGCCTACGGCCAGGGTTCCGAAGGCCCCAAAGAGAAGTGGTGCAGCGGGACGAAGATCGTCTTCTTCCCCGGCGGACCGGCGGGCGGTGTCTTCGCCGTGAACGTCTACAATGGCGCGCTCCAGGCAGCCAGCGACCTGGGCGCTGATGTGGATTACGTCTGGTCGGATTGGGACCCGCAGAAGATGATCCAGCAGTTCGCCGAGGCTATGGCCATGAACCCGGACGGCATCGCCATCATGGGTCACCCCGGTGAAGATGCCTTCGAGCCGCTGGTGGATGAGGCCGAGGCCAAAGGCATCATCGTCACCAGCCAGAACACCACCCTGCCGCGCATCGAGGCCAAGTACGCGGGTGCGGGCTTCGGCTATGTCGGCCAGGAACTGTACGCCACCGGCTACAACCTGGGCAATGAGATCGTCCGCCGCGC
>CAYNHD010000109.1:7873-10696 GCA_964396775.1 uncultured Thermoflexus sp.
GTAGAGGCCATCCGCAGCGGCTACACTGACCTGGTGATTGACCAGCAGCAGTGGCTGCAGGGCTATCTGCCCATCCTGCAAATCTGCCTGACCAAGCACTTCGCCTTCTCCGGTCTGCACATTGACACGGGCGGCGGCTTTGCCGGCGCCGACAACGTTGAGATGTTGGCTCCGCTGGTAGAGGCGGTCATCCGCTAACGTCTGGTTTGGTTGCTGACAGGGGCGGGTGTGCCACTCGCCCCCAAGACAGCCTGGCATCCCTGAGGAGCAAGCGGCCTCGCCTGAAGTGTCCGCAGCGCCCGTAGCCTGCCGGTTGGCCTCTGGCTGGGAGGGCGTTCCACACTCCTGCGTCGCTTGCTCCTCTGGCTTAAAAAGGAACGCTCTATGAGCAACATCCTCGAAATGCGTGGCATCTGCAAGTCGTTTGGCGAAGTGCAGTCGCTAACCGATGTGGATTTCCGCGTCTGCGAGAACGAGATCGTCGGCCTGCTGGGCGACAACGGCGCGGGCAAGTCCACGCTGATCAAGATCGTCACCGGCTATTACCGGCCCGACCGCGGCGAGATTTACTTTCACGGCCAGAAGGTAGAAAACCTGACCGTGCCTAAGGCGCGCGCGCTGGGCGTGGAGACCGTCTACCAGGAGCGCGCGCTGGCCGACCTGCAAACGCTGTGGCGCAATATCTTCCTGGGCCGCGAACTGAGCAACCGGTTTGGTATGCTCAAGATCGGCGAAATGAGGCGCGAGACGCACCGTCTGATGGTCGAAGCGATGGAGTACACCTCCTCGGCGGTGAACCCCGACGCGGTGATCAAGACCTTCTCCGGCGGCGAGAAGCAGGGTGTGGCCATCACACGGGCGCTCTATTTCCACGCCGAGTTGGTCATCCTCGACGAGCCGACGATGGGCCTCTCGCTGCAGGAAACGCGCAAGCTGATTGACTTCGTGCGCGGCATCAAGAGCGCCGGCAAATCGGCCATCTTCATTGATCACAACGTCTTCCACGTGTATTCGGTGGCCGACCGCGTGGTGGTGCTGGATCGCGGGCGCGTGGCCGGGGAATTCCTGACCAAAGACATCACGCTGGACGACCTAATGGAAAAGATGTACCGGGTGGCGCAAACCGGCAGCCTGGACTGAGCCGCTGGCCAAGACACATCCTCTAGGTACCTTTTAAGGAAGGGTTCTGCATGACCGCAGGCGTAGAAACTCCAAGCCAGAGCCGTCTGTCGGCGGCGCGTGTGACCCAGCACATTCGCAAGAATGGGCTGCAACTGGGCATTATCGGCGTCCTGTTTGGGCTGTGGATTCTGTTTATTGTTGGCGCGCCCGACACCTTTCTCAAAGGCGACATTTACCGCGCCCTGATGACCTCCGTGCCCTACTGGGGTGTCATCGCCCTGCCCCTGACGATGGTCATCATCGCTGGCGACATTGACCTGTCGTTCATCTCGATCATGGCCGTAGGCATGGTCGCCTTCTGGCAGGTGTACGACTGGACCGGCAGCCTGGGGGTGGCCTTCGTCGGCTGCCTGACGGTAGGCTTCCTGGTGGGCCTGCTCAACGGCATCATCATCGTCGGGCTGGGCATCCCCTCGCTGATCGCCACCATCGGCACGCAGTTCTTCTGGCGCGGCGTCGTCGAGGTCATTCGCGGCGGGCAGGGCGAGTCGCTGGTGCTGACCAAAGGCACGATCCTGCGCGACAGCCTGGTAGGCAAGATCAACGGCTACTTCCCCGCCCAGGTGATCTGGATGGTGCTGATCGGCATCGCCATCTGGATGCTGCTCAACCGCCACAAATTCGGCGCGCACGTCTATCTGATCGGCGACAACGAGAACAGCGCCCGGCTGATGGGTGTCAACGTCGAGCGGACGCGCATGTTGCTCTTCGCACTGGTGGGCCTGGCCGCCGCCTTTGGCGGCGTCATCCAGAGCGTGGATGTGTGGTACTTCTGGCCGAACCTGGGCGAAGGCTACCTGATGAACACGCTGGCCGCCGTCTTCCTGGGTGGCACGTCGGTCTTCGGCGGCACAGGCACCATCCTGGGCACGTTCGTCGGCTGCTTCATCATCGGCGCCATCCAGCCAGGCATCATCGCCATTGGCCTGACCGGCTATTGGACCAAGCTGATCTACGGCTTGATCATTACCGTGTCGGTCGCCATGCACACCGTGCTGCGCAAGCGCATCAGCTAAGCGATCCACGCGCACCTGCCAGCGGGAGCCAGGCCACGCTGCCCGCCGGTTGGGGGCGCGCCAACGCGGACAAGGACGGTGTGATGGCAACAACCCAACAAGCCTGGTGGACGGTTGAACTGGAAGGCATGCCCGGCTTCGAGGCGGCCATGAAGCGGGTCTACGCCTGGCTTGAGGGAGCGGTGCTCGACCGCCCCCCGATCCGTTTCGTGGCCCACAATGCGTTTGTCGAGCAGGCAAACCAGGCTTATCCTTCCGACAATCTCAAAGATCGCTGGTTCGACGCCGAATTCCAGGTCGAGACGTTCCTCAAGTCCATCGAAGGGCAGCGCTTCCACGGCGAGACGTTCCCCATCTTCTGGCCGAACCTGGGGCCAGAAGTCTACGCGGCGTTCTACGGCGCGACGCTCGAATACGGCGAGGTCACCTCGTGGTCGGTGCCCTTCGTGCGGGCATGGGACGACATGGCTCGCCTGAAGCTCGACATGGACAACGAGTATTTCACCAAGCTCGACGAGATCACGCACTGCGCCATCGAGCGGCTACGCGGCAAGGCGCTGGTCGGCTACACCGACCTGCACCCCGGCGTGGACTGCGCCGCCGCCTGGCGCGACCCGCAGCAGTT
>CAYNHD010000110.1:0-10672 GCA_964396775.1 uncultured Thermoflexus sp.
GGGGGAGTGAGGGGGTGAGGCCCGCATAGCCAGGCCTAAGTTGACGCATATGGGGCGTATGGCCATACGCCCTGCGGGAGACCTCACCTCGTTGGGCGTCAAGCGAGTCACTGACAACCTCGGCACATACCCGCCCACCCCTGCCCGATTGGACACCCACGCCCTCTGCTGATACAATACTGCCCAAGCCCAGGACTTTAGCTGCCGCACCGTTTGCGCCGCGCCCTTCGACAGCCGCGCCTGGCAGCGCCTAATGAGCTTTGTGAGAGTTCACGCCATGGTCAAAACAGTGAGAAACCTGACTGTGCTCGGCGCAGGTCTCGGCGTCAGTGCGGTGGTGGGCTGGCTCCTGCTCAGAGAGAGCAAGCGCGGCAAAATCGCTGAGCGGATCATTGTCCGCTCGCGTGCGCACAATGCCCCTGCCGAGCCTGTGGCTGAGATCGTGCTCCCGCTGGACAAGATCGCGCTCGACCTTGAGCAGACCCCATCGCCCCCCCAGGTGGCCGACGACTTCACCCTGATTAAAGACATCGGCCCTCGCTTCGCTCAAGCCCTGCGCGACGCCGGCATCACCCGCTTCGCCCAACTGGCCGCTCTGACTCCTGAAACCCTGTCTGACCGGCTTGCGCCGTTCGCTACCGTGCGCGCGCAGCGCATCCGCAGCAAGGACTGGATCGGCCAGGCACAGCAGCTTGCAGCATCCGCCGGGCAGGAATGATGGCCGCCGTCATCCCATCCGGCATCACGCTGCACGAGTCGGCCCATGAACTGGTGATCCAGTGGTCGGATGGCCGGACGTGCCGCTACCCGGTCGGCCCCTTGCGGATGGCCTGCCCTTGCGCCGAGTGCCGGGGCGGGCACGCCAACATGGGACGCCAGGGAGACCCGGAGAACCTCCTTGACCTGGTTCCTGACCAGCTGTACACCGTCGAGCACCTTGAGATTGTCGGTAACTACGCGCTCCAGTTCTATTGGAGCGACGGGCATCACGCCGGCATCTACACCTGGGACTATCTCTACCGGCTATGCCCGCCAGAGGCCCGTTGATGTTCGAGCGGTTTTACGTCCAGCACCCGATGGTACCCACTGACGACCAGATGCTGCGCATGGAGGCAGTCGAGACAATCGAGCACTGCCTGACGCGCGGTGAGGACGCTGAGTTTGTCGCCTTCATGGAAGCGCAGATCACCAGTCGCCCGCCGCGCCTGGACTTGCTGCGCGACATCGCCGACGAGCTGCTCATGTGCTTGCTGGCCTTGCGCCAGCAACGTGACGACGTGCGCGACCGTGTGGTGAGGATGCTGCTCGACGAGTACGGGATTGACGTATCGGGGCACTACCCGGCGGACGCCCCAGAGCAATACGAGCGCCTGTCAGTGGACGAGATCATCAACCCTGCTCTGCATGACCTGAGCGAGGCAGCAGCCCAAGACCTGCCCCTTATCCGCAAGACGGTGCAGGCGTCGCTAGAAATGGTGCGCCAGCTTGCCGCAGACATTCGGCTGACCGAGCGCCTTCACCAGGCGGTGGCAGACTGGTTGCGGGGCTTGAGCGCGACCTCATCGCGCAGACTGCTCAGCCAGCGAACGCAGCCGGACCACAAAGACGAGACCTTTCGGCTTCACTGACCTCCGCCCATTGTGTGCACTGTCCACGCGCGAGCGGAACGCGAGACGCCCCCATGCAGAAGCCCTACGAACGCTACCTCCAGGAAGTCCTGATTGACAGCGAGACCCTGCAAGCTCGTGTGGCGGAGCTTGGACAGCAGATCAGTGCCGACTACGCGACGGTGCCCAACGTACTCCTCATCTGCATTTTGAAGGGGGGCGTGATGTTCCTGAGCGATCTCATGCGGCACCTCGACTTTCCCCACAGCATTGACTTCATGGCCATTGCCAGCTATGGCAGCGGTGCGCGTGAGTCGTCGGGGCGTGTGCGCATTGACATGGACCTGCGCCAGGACATCGCCGGCAAACACATCATCGTCGTCGAGGACATCGTGGACAGCGGGCACACGCTTCAGTACATCCTCAACATTCTGGCGACGCGCGATCCAGCCAGCGTCAAGATATGCACCCTGCTCAGCAAACCCAGCCGCCGCCTGGTTCACATTGACCTGGACTATGTGGGCTTCGAGATTCCCGACAAGTTCGTGTTCGGCTATGGGCTTGACCTGGACGAGTATTTCCGCAACCTGCCGTTCATCGGCGTCTGCAAGCCCGGCAGCCAGGTGGGAGCCTCCTAGGTGGTTCTCGATCCCGTCGCAGCGGAACGCCCCCTGCTCTGGCCGCCAGTCGTCGAACGCCTGCAGGCGCTGCTGCCCGATGCGCCCGTGTACATCGTGGGCGGGGCCGTGCGCGACGCCTTTCTGCATCGCCCCCTCAAAGACCTCGACCTGGCCGGCCCGTTCGATGGCAGGCCGCTGGCACGGCAGATCGCCGACGCCTTGCGCGGTGCGTACTATCCGCTCGATCCGCAGCGGGGCGTGGGACGCGCCCTGGTCACCTGGCAGGATGAGGACATCACCATTGATGTGGCGCGGTTTCGCGGCGCAGACCTGCTGGCTGACCTGACCCTGCGCGATTTCACGGTCAACGCCATGGCTGTCCCGCTGGGGGGCGACCTCCAGCACATCATTGACCCGCTCAGCGGCCTGGGCGACCTGCAGGCCAAGCGCCTGCGCATGTGCGCGCCGGAGGCCATCGCCGACGATCCCGTGCGCAGCCTGCGCGCCATCCGCCTGAGCATCACCTTCGGGCTGCTGATCGAAGCAAGCACCCGCCAGGCAGTGCGCGCCGCTGCTCCTCACCTGGCGCGCTGTTCGGCGGAGCGCATCCGCGACGAGTTTCTCGCCATCCTTGGGACTGCCAGGCCTGCGGCGGGCCTTACGGCGCTCCAGCAGCTTGGTTTGCTGGGCCAGATTGTCCCGGAGGCCGAGCCCCTGGTGGGTGTTGCCCAGCCGCCCCCGCACCAGTACGATGTCTGGCGGCACACGCTGGCTGTGGTAGAGCGCCTGGCGGCCATCATGCGTATGTTGTCCGAACCCTCTGCCCCCGAAGCCGCCAATGCCCAGATCGGCCTGATCGCCTTCGCCCTGGCGCGCTACCGCCAGCAATTGGCTGAGCACCTGGCCGCGCAGTGGGCCGGTCAGCGCGCTCACCGGGGGCTGCTGGCGCTCGCGGGACTGCTGCATGACATTGGCAAGCCGGAGGCCCTGGGCAGCCGGGTCACCCGCGCTCCAGACTCGCCCACCTTTCCCCGGCACGATCAGATCGGCGCGGACATCGCCGAGCGGCGGGCGGTTGCCCTGCGCCTGAGCAACGAAGAGATCGTGCGCCTGAAGGCCATCGTCCGCCACCATATGCGGCCTCTGTGGTTGTACGCCGGCGGGCCGGTCAGCAAGCGGGCCGTGCACCGCTTCTGGCGCGACGCAGGCCGTGCAGGGATAGATGTATGTTTACTGGCGATAGCTGATTACCTGGCCACCTATGGCCTGGCTCTTGACACGCGCGACTGGGCGCAGTACCTCGACCATATTCGCCGCCTGCTCGAAGGCTACTTCGACCGCTACGACACGGAGGTCGCGCCCCCTGCCCTGGTCAGCGGGCGCGACCTGCTGCGTCATCTTCACCTGGAACCTGGCCCGCTGGTGGGGGAACTGATCGAGAAGATCACTGAGGCGCAGGTCGAAGGGCACATCACCACCAAAGAAGAGGCGCTGGACTGGGTCAGACGCCTCCTCGACGAGCGCGATTCGTGATCCGCTCACAGCATGTCACGCGCTGTCATTCGCTTCCGCTGGGCGCATCCTCTCCATCTGCGTTGTACTCGAAGAACCATAGCAGCGTCCTGCCATAGACCCGCTCATCATACGGGCGCAGCGCGCGCAGGCTGATTTCCTCGCGTTCGTGCGGGTCAATCTGCACGATCACCACGCCGTCCGGCTGAAGATGCGCCGGATTCTCGTCCAGCGCCAGCAGCACCTCTTTCCACACCCCCTTGTACTGCGGCGGGGCCACGTAGATGTACTCGAATGCCTCTGGGCGGGGATGCCGCAGATAGACGAGAGAATCGGCGCGCAGCACCTCGGCCCTGTCCGCCAAGCGCGTGTGTTCCAGGTTCTCGTGGATGGTGCGGATCGCCAGTGGATGCCTGTCAATGAACACCACGCGCCCGGCTCCCCGACTCAGTGCTTCGATCCCCACGGACCCGGTACCGGCGAACAGGTCAAGGAAAGAACTGCCGACGATGCCCTGCCCCAGGATGTTGAACAGGGCCTCCTTAACGCGATCCATGACGGGCCGCGTGGAGTCGCCGGGCACCCTCTTCAGCCGGCGGCCCTTCGCCGCGCCCGCAATCACGCGAATCGGCATGGTCTCCTCCCCGATCAGGGCTTGGCTTCGACCACTTCGCGCACGGCGCGGATGTTTGACTGCGGCGTGGTGGTCATGATGACGCAGCCTGTTGAGAGGATGAAGCGCCGCCCGTGCGTCTGCTCAATGGCTTCGCGGGCCTGAGTGCGCACGTCCACTGGCGTGCCGTTGTGCATGGGGTTCCACCGCCCCAGGCCGCCACTGACCGCGCCCCCAAAGCGGAGCTTGCCTTCGGCCAGGCTCAGCCCGCATTCCCGGTCGTGCCAGTTGATGGCCTGGATCGGATAGTCGGTGATCAGGTCGAACATGGGGGCCTGACCGTGCAGGTGCACCATGTTGAACCACCACGTATCCGGCAATGCGCCCAGAATCTGCAGATCGTAGGGACGGCCAAACTCGCGGTATTCGTCTTCGCTCATCACCGTGTACGAGGCATGCTGGATGGCGTAGAAAATGCCAGAGACCCCACTGCGGCGCATGGCGTCCATGAAGCGCAGCGTGCTCTCGGTGATCGCGTTGAGGCCGGTCTTCAGGCGGTCGGGCGCGGTGCGCAGGTGCTCGATCAGTAACTCGCGGCCCGCGATGTTTTTCGCCTGGGCCAGCGGGCTGAAGATCGTCTGGATGAAGGGCACGTCATCGCCAAACGCGCCTTTGAGCAGTCGCAGCACTTCAAGCTGCCGTCCCAGCGCGCCCCGTGAAGGATCGAGCACGCGCAACTCCGTCCAGTCCAGTGACCGCTGCACCACATGACGCACGTACTCGCGCGTCCCTTCCAGGTTGCCCTGCCAGCGATCCTGCACGCCGTAGTCCGTCACACAATAGCTGCTGGCAGGTGTGACCTTGACGAAATCGAAGTCCCACTGGTGTTGGAAGGCAATGGTCGCCTCCGCCAGGTCAACGGCTCGCTGGTCGTCTCCGGGCCAGTGACGCCACAGAGCGACGGGCACGCGGTCGGTCTCTTCTCCGGCGACCGCTCTCTCCAGGCGCTCACGTTTGCTCAGGGCCATGTTTCTTCCATTCAGGGGTGGGCTGCGCTATCAGATGAAGTCAGCCATCTGCTCGATCTGCTGCTTGGTCATGCGTTGCAGCATGAAGTAACGTTCCTTGTTCTCAGGGTCGGTCTGAGCGGCTTTGGCAATGAGATCGGCAGCTTTCTGGAACGCCTCCAAAGACTTCTCTCTGTTGCCCGCCTTGCGATAGGACAGCGCAATCCCCCAACTGGCGTCAATGTGATCCGGAACCTCTGCGAGAATCTGCGCGAACTGCTCGATAGCAGCATCGTTCTTGCCGGTGTAGTGCATCTTCCATGCCTGGCCAATTCTTGAGTTGATCTCTTTGGGGTCCATCGCTATCTCCGGGGAGTGGCTCGCTGACCGGTCTTACAGTAAGCCGGTCGGTGATAGGATCGCGGACACGTCTGCACGAAATTATACGTCGCACGCCCGGCAGCGCAAGGGAGACAGAGACAAAGGATGCACGAACAACCTGTTGCCAGGGGAAGTTCAGGAATGCTCCTGAAGGCCTCTCCCCTCAGTCCCCCTCCAGCAGAGCTAGCGCGGGGGGGGGGGGACGATCTGGCAGGCGGTTCTCCCCTTCCCCTGGCTTTGCTGGGGGAAGGGACCGGGGGATAGGGGCGTTCTGGCGATTGCCTGACACCTTGTTCGTGGACCCGAGAGGAAGAACGGCCAGGCGCAGCGAGGCCAGAGAGTGAGGCCTTATTGTTCCCTGCCACTAGCGCCACTGATGCGAACCATCTGCGGGATGATAGCCTGATTGCCCAGACTGCTTCCGCGCCCGTCAGTCACGAATAGCGGCGTGACCGACGGGCACGGGGCGATACTCGCGCTGCTGCACGGGCCGAGGCGCACCACGAAGTAGTACTCGCCTGCTGGCGCGTCATCGGGAATGCGCAGGTAGTAGGAGTCGCGCACGTACCTGCGCAGCAGCGGCCAGCGCGACCACCGGCTGGTAGGGATGCCGCCAGGGTGCCGGTGCGCCGCGCTCACCAGGGCGAAGCCCGGTTCATCAGCGGCCACCAGCCGCAGCTCCGCCTGGTAGTCCGGCAAGTCGGGCCGCGTTGCGCGCCAGTACAGGTGTACGATGAGGTCGTCCCCTGGGGCCAGACGCCCCTCGCCGGGGACATCTACGGACAGCAGGTCCACGCCGCCCTGAAACGCGCGCGGAACCTGGGAAGCGGCGGGCTGGACGATCCCCGGCGGTGAGCGCCGCGCAATTGTCTCTGGCAGGGCGCGCGGAACTGCCGCGCCCAGAGCGACCAGCGCCAGCAGGGCCGCGAGCATTATCACCGGGATGCTGCTGGTCGGGCCTGGCTGCGACTGCACAGGAGGAGACTGGTCGCGCCGCAGGAGCAGCGCGCCCGTCAGCAAGAGCGCAATGGCCGACAGGCCCAGCCCGGCGTCGCGCGCGCCGGTGCCCCCGAATTTCACATAGAGATCGTGCACGCCCTCAGGAACCCTGAGCGTGAGCAGCCCGCTGGACGATTCGGCGTCCACCGCCAGGGCCTGTTCATTCAGCAGAGCCTTCCACCCCGCGAAGTACAGCGTGTGCAGGACTAGTGTGAAAGGTCGGCGGGCCTTCACCGCCAGGCGCTCAGCCTGTGGCGAATGTGCGATCACATCCACCTGTGTGGCGGCGGGCAGTTGCTCGCGCGCGATCTTGTCCACATAGCCGAGTTGGTACGACGAGAGCAGTTGCGGCGACGGGGACGGCAGAGCCGTTGTGCTGCTGGGCAGCAGCCAGCCATCTGCCAATGAAGCCGCGAGGTAGCCGCGCACTTCGTCGCGCAGGATGTCCAACGCGCCCGCTACTGGCGGGGACGACGGCCACTGCGGGGTGACCAGCAGCGGGAACACGCCTGCAACAAGCGCGCCCGCGCACCCGACCAATCCGAGGACTGCTTTCGCCCGCCGCGCCCGATCCAGCACCCAGCCAAGCTGGGCAACTACCAGCGCGCACAGCGCAGCGCAGACGGCGACCAGATCGCGCGGGTAGAACTGCAACCACGCGGGGACGCGCGTCCAGAGCGGCTCCCCGACGCGAGTTGCTGCGACGCCGGTCACCAGTGCCGCCAGCGCGAAGTAGATCATCTCCGCATGCGCTGCTGGCAGCGTTGACACGGTGGCCACAAGCCGCGCCTGATACGCCTCCCCCCGGCTGACAGGTCGCTCAACCTGCATCGGCGGAGTGTGTCGCCAGTCCCAGGCCAGCGTCACCAGAAGGGCAGCGAGCGCCAGCGCCCAGATCGCCACCCCGATGGCCTCCGTGCCGGGTGGGTTGACTGCGCTCAAGTCCACACGAGGCGGCAAGGCCAGGAGCGCAGCGGGTGAGACGGGCTGCCAGTTGGCCGACGGCCATTCGGTCGCCGCGCGCCACCGCACCAGGTCGCGTTCCCACCATGCCGGCACCAGGTAGACGGCGCTCAGCAGCGCCCCCAACAGCCAGGCCGCTGCCGCCCGCCGCACCGCAGCGCCAGGAATGATCTTCAGCCCCGCAACCCAGGCGATCCACCCCAGCAACAGCGCCGTCAGGATGATGTTCAGCGGCGTATGCGCCAGCCAGACCAGCGCAGCCAACAGTGCTGCCCTGCCCACGTCTCTTGCGCGCCCGCTGGCCAGAACGCGCTCGAAGCCCCACAGCGCGCCGGCGAACGCGCTCACCGCGATCATCACGCCCAGGTCGCCTTCCACCAGCGGGAGATCCCAGATCATCTGCGGGTTCAGCAGGAATCCCAGCGCCGCCAGCACGCCAGCCAGCACTCCCCAACGCCGCCGCGCAAACGAGAAGATGCCCAGGCCGCCCAGCGCCAGGGCTAGCCCCATGACCGTCTTGAGGCTGGTTTCGGGGCTGGTTTGCAGCAGCACATGGTGAAGCCCGGCCAGCCAGTGTGGCAAGGGCGCGAGATAGTTCCACAGGGGCGAACCGTACCCGTAGTTGAAGTCCGGTGCCCAGCGCGGGTACAGGACGCCCGCCTGGAGCGCGTCTGACATCTCCACAGTGCGGACGATCTGCTGCTGCGTCCCCAGCGTGACCGGCAAGCCCGGCGCGACCAGCAGCGGGACGACCAGCGCAGCGATCAGGGCGAGGACAGGGATCAGGCTGTCCACCTCGCGGCGCGTCCTGCGCATCCACTGGGGGAGGTCTTCTGGGCGCAGGCCGCCGGGTAGCTCCTGGGTGCGGCGACGGCTCACGGGTGGAGTCTCCTCCTCTGACGTGTGGTATGCTGGGCGTCAGCGCGATCTTAACGGGACACGACGCGCCCTGTCCAAAAGGTTGAGACGGACACATTTCATTACCGGGGCAAAGCATCACCGCAAAGGCGCAGAGGACGCGGAGGGGAACCCTCATCTGTCTTGTCTCTGCGCTCTCTGCGCCTCGGCGGTTCGGTAATCTCGCCCCTCATCGTAAAATGGCACCCGCTGCCGCTGCAACGCAGGACTCGTCTTGGTCCGCGTCTGTGGTATACTCGCTAGAACAAGTGTTTGTTCACGGCAGGTGGTATGCCTCATGCCATTCACGCGCTTCATCGAAGGGCCGGCTGGCGTCGGCAAGACAACCTACGCGATCCAGCACGTGCGCGACCTGCTCGACGCCGGCGCGCGCGGCGACGAGGTGCTGGTGCTGGTGCCGCAGCGGGCGCTCGGCTGGCCCTACGTGCGCGCCTTCACCGATCCGGCGTGGCCGTCTGGCACCAGCATTGACGTGGTGACTTTGGGCGGCCTGGCCCGGCGCAGCCTGGAGACTTTCTGGCCGCTCGTCGCTGAGCGGGCCGGCTTCGCCCGGCCAGGCCTTGACCCCCTGTTTCTCACCATCGAGACGGCACAGTACTTCATGGCCCGGCTCGTGCTCGACGCGCAGCGAACCGGCGTCTTCGACAGCATCAGTATCAGCCCGTTTGCCATCATGCGCCAGACGCTCGACAACCTCTCGAAGGCAGCCGTCAGCCAGATTCCGCTCGACGAAGTGGCCGACCGGCTCATCGCCGCCTGGGGCGACCGCCATTCCAGCCGCCCGCCGGTGTATCGCGCCTGCCTGGACGTGGCCCGCCAGTTCCGCGAGCACTGTCTGCACTACAGCCTGCTCGATTTCTCGCTGCAAATCGAAGTCTTCACCAAGACTCTGCTCAGCGAGCCACTCTACGTCCGCTACCTGCGCAGCCGCTACCGCCATCTGGTGGCGGACAACCTGGACGAGGAGTTCTCGGCTGCGGGGGACTTCATCCGCTGGCTGCTGCCGGGGCTGGAGTCCGCTCTGCTGCTCTACGACACAGACGGTGGCTTGCGGCTCTTCCTCGGCGCGGCCCCTGCGGAGATGCGCACGCTGGCTGAGCTTGCTGACGAGCGCGAGGAATGGCGCGAGCCGGTCGCTGCTCCCCCGGAGATGGTGTCCTTTGCCGATGCGCTGTCCTCGGCAGTTTCTCCCCAGGTATCATCATCTGCCCCCGCCGCCGTGCCGCTTGAGCAGGTGCTCACTGTGCATTCGGCGCGCTTCTTCCCCCAGATGGTGGACTGGGTGGTGGCGGAGATCGCGGGGCTGGTTCAGGCCGGGGTGCCGCCGCGCGAGATCGTGGTGGTTGCCCCTTTCATGAGCGATTCCCTGCGCTTCGCCCTCACCGCGCGGCTGGACGAGCACGGCATTGCCGCTGTCTCGCACCGCCCGTCGCGCGCGCTGCGCGAGGAGCCGCAGGCGCGCGTCATGCTCACCTGGATGACGCTGGCTCACCCGCACTGGGGCGTCGCCCCGCCCGTGCAGGACGTGGCCGACGCGCTGAGCCGCTCCATTGCCGGGCTTGATCCGGTGCGCGCCTGGCTGCTGGCTCGGATCGTGTACCGGCCCGGCCAGCCTGAACTCGGCTCGTTCGACCGCATCCAGTCCGCCATGCAGCAGCGCATCACCTTTGTCGCCGGAGAGCGTTACGAGCGTCTGCGCGCCTGGCTGGATGCCTATCGCCAGACGGACTCCGGCGACATCCCGCCCGATCACTTCTTCAGCCGTCTCTTCGGCGAAGTGCTGTCGCAGCCCGAATTCGGCTTTCACGGTGACGCCGAGGCGGGGCGCATTGTCGCCGAGCTGGTCGAGTCCGCGCGTAAGTTCCGCCAGACGCTCTACCCAGACGGCGCAGTGGACAGCTGGGACGAGGTGCTGCGCGATTATTTCACCCTGGTGCAGCAGGGCCTGCTGGCCGCCCTCTACCTGACAAGCTGGCGTGATGAGCAGCGGGATGCCGTCTTTCTCGCGCCCGCCTACACATTCCTGATGCGCAACCGCTGGGTGGACTACCA
>CAYNHD010000111.1:0-9931 GCA_964396775.1 uncultured Thermoflexus sp.
GGAGGGGGGATTGAGGGGGGAGGCGTTCACCGAGTAGTCATGACCTCCCCTGGCACCAGGTTGTTCGTGGACCCGCTCTGCGCCTGGGGCGGGATTCTCCAAACCACGAAGGCCGATGCGATCAGACTTCCGAAGTTTCCGAAACCTCGGAAGTCTTGCTCTTGCGCCTCCGAGGTGAGGCAAGACTGCCCGCTCACCAGTCCTCGTCGAAACCGGTGAACCCTTCCGGCAGGTTGTCCAGGCCGGGCGGGAGCGGTTCCTCGGCCCACTCTGCCCTGGCGGGGATGGTGACAGTGGCCACCGCTGCGCCCGTCCCAGCCAGGCGCGGGCCGCGCTGCCACACCTCCTGAAACAGCGCCCGCCCGTACATCGCCACTGCTCCAACGCCTGCCAGCGCCGTGATCAGCTCCAGGATCAGCCCCAGAGCAGGCACGGGCATGTTGATCAGCAGGGCGTAGAGCACCGCCCCCACCGCCAGCATCCCCACCCAGCGGCGGAAGTCGCCCTGCCCGGCAATGCGCAGGATGTAGCGGTAGACAAGCTGCCCGATCGTGTAGCTGACCACGACACGCCCCATGAAGAACAGCAGGAAGCTGAAGCCGCCGACCATGCCGCCCGTCACCACCAGCACACCAACGCCGACCATGATCGTCAGCGAATTGAGCTTGATCAGGTACAGCAGCAAGACCACGATCAGGCCAAGCACCAGCACGACAATGACCAGCGGGATGGACAGCATGAACGTCGCCAGGCCCCAGCCCACCGCCGGAATCGTCCGCCGCCGCACCTGCACGGCGGAAAGGCGCACCGCGTTGGGCACCAGGCGTAGGGCCACTGCCCCCAGAATCAACAGCGAGAGCACGTCGCGCAAGGAGGCGACGGCGTATTCGCGCAGAATCTGGGCGGCGTCGTCTGGCTGGGCCACTTTGGTGATGTCGGGCTGCCCGCCGATGCGCTCGAAGCGCACGCGCCCCTGCACCGTCCCCTGCGCGATCTCCGCCTGTGTCACGGAGCGGTACGACACGTCGCGCTCGATCAACGCGCCCGGCAGGATGGTCAGCCCTGGGTTCTCGAAGGACAGGTCGTAGAACGGCAAATCCGGCACGTCGGCGCTGCGCCGCGCGTCGCCCACCTCCGCATCCACGCGCCCGACGACCACCCCCTCGATGATCAGCGCCTCGCCGCCGAAGTCAATGTCGCCGCCGACCGTCCCGGCGACGCGCGCCTGGTAGCCATACACGAGCAGGTCGCCGGGCAGCACGGCATCCGCCCGTAGTTCGACATTGAGCGCCGCTGCCACCAGGTCAATGCGCGAGTCGGTGAAGCGCGCCGTGCCGGTGACGATCACGGTCAGGCCGGCGAAGTGCATGTCGTCGCCGACGGTGCCTTCCACCAGCAGCCTGCCGCCCCCCACCCACAGGTCGCCGGTCACTTTGCTGCCGCGATGCAGCGTCACCTCAGCGGCCAGGCCGATCAGGTCGCCGTCTATGGTGCCGTACACGTCGAGCAGGCGGCAAAGGAAGTAGAAGTCTTCGACAATGTAATCGTCCTGCCCGACCACACAGCGGTCGCCGCGCATCCCGTCCGACGCCTCGACCTGCCCGGCCAGGCCGAGCAGCGCGAGCAGGACGAGCAGCAGCGCGATTTTCCGTTTGCGACCGGCCTTCATGCGCATCACACATCAGTCCAGACGATAGGAGTGCCTGCGCTGGCTATTGTACCAGCCCGCCCGCGCGGACAAAAAACGCCCTGCGCGCCGGGGCGTGTTTGGATTTCAGGGCAAAGCATCACCGCAAAGGCGCAGAGCGCGCAGAGAAGAGCAAAGAACCTTCATAGTTCTTCTCAATAGCCTCCTCTGCGTCCTCTGCGTTTCTGCGGTTCAGAGAATCTCGCCCCAACGCCGGATGCGCCCTACGCGCCCCGTCTCACGGCAGGCCAATCGCGCCAAGATAACGCTTGTCGGAGACGCGGATCAGTTCGCCGGTCGTCAGGTCGAGCTTGAACGTGCCGCCCGCCAGCGCGTCCGTGAGCAGCAAGGCGCTGTCGGCGTCAATGAAGGCCAGCGGGCGGTAGCGCACTGTCTCTGACGAGCGGGCCAATCGCTGCCGCCGGCCTACGGCGTCCACCACGATCAGTGCGTAGGGCGGGCCGCCAGCGGTCGCGGCGCTGTAGGCAGCCAGCGTCCCCGTCTCGTTGAGGATCAGATCGCCAGCCAACCGGTAGGGCAGGGTCGGGGCGGGCACCAACGTCTCCGCGCCCGTTGGCACGTCCCACACGCGCAACGCGAACGGCCCGCGCCCCTCCGTCGCTTCCAGGCGACTCACCGTGCGCCCGTCGGGGGCCGACGCCGCCGCGCACGGGCAGATCGGCTCGCCCGCCAGCGTCACAAACCGCTCCTCCTCGATCCGGTACACGCTGAGGTATTCGTAGACCTCGAAGAGCGCGCCGGACGGAGACTCCAGCGGATGCGCCGCGTCATAGACAAGCTGCGTCATACCGTTGGACAGGGCCAGGGGCAGCAGCATTTTCCCGGCCCCCGGCGTGGAAATGGGCAGTTGGCGCAGCCCGCTCCCGTCCGCCTGGGCGACGAACAACGAGGACACGCCGTCCGCGCTCACCTCCACCCAGGCGATGGCGCTCCCATCGGGCGAGGCCGCCCAGCGAATCTGCTCGATGCCCACGCCGCGCCGGATGAAGGGGTGCGGCTCCAGCATGCCTTGCGCGTTGGCGCGCATGATCGCGCCGGTGCGCGCCTTCTCGTAGATCACATAGTCGCCGACCAGGGCGAAGTGACGCCCGCTCTCCACATTGACGACCGTGCTCAGGCCGCTGAGCGCGTCCAGAAAGTAGAGGCGTGTCAGGCCGGTCTCCGCGTCCTCGCCCACGAACACATCCACGCGCCCGCCGGGGCCTTGCCGCGCCGCGACCGGGGCGGCAGCGCCCCACACGGCTGTCACGAGCACAAGCAGGGCGAGGCCAGCCCACCGCCTACGCATGGCCGGCCTCCTCGGCGAGCACCGCCACCATCTGCGGCAGCACCACGCCCGCAGGCCCGTCCAGGAACCAGTCGGCCAGGCGCGTGATCGGCGTCCGGTTGGGATTGACCTCAATGATCGTCGCGCCGTGCTCGCGGGCGACAAAGGGCAGGCTGGCGACCGGCTGCACCACGCCGGACGTGCCCACGACAAGCATCACGTCGGCGGCGCGGGCCAGGGTGAACGCGCGGTCAATGGCGTCCGGGGGCAGCACCTCCTCGAACCAGACGACCGCCGGGCGCACATACGCGCCGCAGTGCGGGCAGCGCGGCGGCCCGGCCTCGGCGTCCCAGTCCAGCGCGCTGATGTCAACGAGCGTCGGGTCGCCCTGGCAGTTGGCGAAACACTTGTTGAGGTGAATGTCGCCGTGCACGGGGATGACATCGCTGCTACCCGCCTGAGCGTGCAGCCCGTCAATGTTCTGGGTGATCACAACCACGCGCGGCAGGTGACGCTCCAGGGCGGCAATCGCCAGATGGCCGGGGTTGGGCCGCGCCTGGGCGATCAGCGTCCGCCGGTACTGGTACCAGTTCCAGACCAGCCTGGGATCGCGGCGAAAACCGCGCGGCGTCGCCAGGAGCGCCGGGTCGTACTGCGCCCACAGGCCGTCCAGCGCGTCGCGGAAGGTGGGGATGCCGCTCTCTTTGGAGACGCCCGCGCCGGTCAGCACGACCAGGCAACGGCTCGCGCGCAGCGCGTCCGCCGCCGCGCGCACCCGTTCGGGCGAGACGCCCCCGGCCTGCTCTAGATCGTCCACCGCACACTCCCTGGTTGATAGTTGGTTGTTGGTTGTTGGTTGTTGGTTCTTGGTTGTTGGTTGTTGGTTATCGGTTTTCAGTCGTCAGTTGTCAGGAGACAGTGGTTGTGAGCCTGGAGTCATGAGTCGGGAGATGACGCGCCAACCCCCTGACTCCAGCCCCCTGACTCTAGAGCGTGTCATGAACTCCGCACACTCAGCATAGCGTGCAGGGTACAGTGTATGGGTAGCGCCCTGACCCCGCCCTGTGGTCCCTCCCCACCAGCGGGAAGGCTCCCCTTTCCCTGCTTGCGGGGAAAGGGGCCGGGGGATAGGGGTTGAAAAGTCATCACACGCTCTAAACTCATGACTCAAGACACAGCCCACCCCCGATTGTGCCGTTACACAGCGCGTCGCGCAAACCGGCAAACGTGAAAACTATCTAAAATCCGGCGGGGAGGGCATAAAGTCCGCGATAATCGTGCTAAACTAGCTGTAATGTCGGCAGAAGTTCCCCTGGCAGCGCGGCCTCGTGGCGGCAGTGCGTCTGTGCTCTGTGTCTGCCTGGTGACCGCGCAACGCAAGCCGCGCCCGCCTCTTACAACACTGGACACGATACGCAATGGGTGAGATCAACCCCAACACCGACCGTCTCATTCTGACTCAGGACGCTTACGCCACAGACACGCACCTGGCGGTGCGGATGCGCACCCATGAACTGTACAGCCAGCCCCGAATTGACTATCCACGCTGGGTCGTGGGCACGATCAACTGGCCCCGCGACGCCTGGGTGCTGGATGTCGGCGCTGGGCCAGGCGCCTACAGCGACCTGGTGCGTGAGCGCGCCCCAGACGGCGTGTACATGGCCGGCGACCTGTCATGGGGCATGGCGCAGCGGGCCAGCGCGGAGGGCATCCCCGCCCTGAACCTGGACGTGCAGTGCCTGCCCTTCGCCGATGCCACTTTTGACGTAGTGCTGGCCAACCACATGCTGTATCACGTCCCGGACATCATGTGCGCTCTGCGCGAGCTACAGCGCGTGCTCAAGCCCACTGGCCTGCTGCTCGCCGCCACCAACAGCGCCGCGACCATGCCAGAACTGGAAACATTGGCCCGGCGCGCCTGTACGCTGCTGGGCTATCCCCACCAGGAATTCATCCCTATTCACCGCGATTTCACCCTGGAGAATGGCCCGGCGCAGGCCGCCCGCTTCTTCCGCGCCGTCGCCCGCTACGACCTGCCCAGCGCGCTGCACTTCCCCGATGTCGAGCCGGTGATGGACTACCTCAACAGTATGCAGGCCGTCCGCGCGCCGCAGCTTCCCCCCGGCGTGACCTGGGACGAGTTCATGAACGTGATGGAGAAGCAGATCGCCCGCCTGATCCGGCATTACGGCGAGCTAGAGGTGCAGAAGCTGGCCGGCGTGATCGTCGCCACGAACGGGGGCGGCTTCGCCAGCGAGTACCTGCACGGCCTGAACGGACACGCGAAACCCGCGCGCGCTGCGGCGAGAGCCTGACGGTAGCTTGCAGGGAGGTTATTGGTTGTTGGTTATTAGTTATTAGTTATTGATAGAACAAACCAGCAACAAGGCCACCTTCACCAATAACCAACCACCAAAAACCAATTTACCTGGTTTCTCCATCAGACCCCTCTTCGAGCGGATCGTCGGGAGGTGTGAAGCCGTGCCGCCCATAGAGCGGCACGAACATCACCGGAATCAGCGCCTCAACGCGCCATGCATCATCTTTGCGCCGCACCCGCTGGAGCATCTGCTGGAAGCGGTCGCCGACCGGAATGACCATGCGCCCGCCGTTGGCAAGCTGCGTGCGCAACGGGCCGGGGATGGCCGGGGCCGCCGCCGTGACGATGATCGCGTCGAAGGGGGCCTGGTCGGGCAATCCCTGGCTGCCATCACCGATATAGACCTCCATGTTGTGATAGCCGAGATCGGCCAGGACGGCGCTTGCCCGCTCACCCAGCGCCGGGTAACGCTCCAGCGAGTAGACGAAGCGAGCCAACTCGCACAGCACCGCCGTCTGGTAGCCGGAGCCGGTGCCCACCTCCAACACCACGTCATCGGGCTTCAGTTCGAGCATCTGCGTCATCAGCGCGACGATGTACGGCTGCGAGATCGTCTGGTCGTTGCCAATGGGCAGCGGGCCGTCCTCGTAGGCACGCGAGCGGAACGGCGCCGGGACAAAGGCGTGGCGCGGCACGCGGCGCATCGCTTCCAGCACGCGCGGGTCGGCGATGTCGCGCGCGGCGAGTTGCTCGCGCACCATGCGCTCGCGCAGCATGTCGTAATCCAACGTCGGCGTCATAGCTCCCCCTGCTTCCATGATACATCATTCTCGGCGCGCACGGGGCAAGATTCCTGAACCGCAGAGACGCCGCACAGCCTCACCCCCCGCCGGGCGGGGGTGAGGCTAAGCGCCCCCATTTGCCCCACGACTTGGCTCGCGGGTACACTACAGCACGAACTGGGCGCACCCCTGGGAGCAGGACTATGAGCGTGGCCAACCCCTACGAACCCCACTTCACCGCCGATGGCCCGGTCGCCTTTGTCGGGCGCGACGATGTGTTCGCCTTCTTTCGCCAACACCTGGTCGGCGCGCCGCTGGCGCACGGTCTGGTGCTGATCGGGCGGGCGGGTCTGGGCAAAAGCGCCCTGCTGCACCATCTTGAAGGCCAGATTGACGAGCGTTACCGGCTCTGCATCATCCGCCTGGGCGCGCTGGACGTGTCCGGCGAGGATCGTCTGCTGGCCGCGCTTGTGGAGGCGATTCACGCCACGCTCGAAGGCACGGGAGCCAGCACCTATCGCCTGCCCGACTGGCCCGCGCCCGCCGAGGACGGCACCCCGCCCGACCTGCGCGGCTGGTTCAAGGCGGAGTATCTGGCGGTGGCGATGTCGGCGCTGCGCCTGCGCCATCTGCTGCTGATCTTCGACGACGCGCACCTGCTCTTCGACGCGATAGACGAGAGCCGGTTGCCCGGCGACCTGTTCAGCTACTTCGCCGATCTGCTGGCCGCCTATGACCGGCTGGCGCTGGTCTTCGCGCTGGACGCGACCCACGAGGATCGCGTGCTCGGCACCGAGCTGTTCAGCGACCCGTCCCTGCACATCCGGCTGGGCGAACTGAGCCGCGCCGACGCCGAGCGCCTGGTGCGCGAGCCGGTCGCGGGCGTGCTGGACTATGAAGACGACGCGGTGGAGGGGATTCTGTCCCTGGCCGGCGGGCACCCGTTCCTGCTGCACTCGATCTGCCGGCTGCTGTTCCGCCGCTCCGAGGAACGTCATCACGCGGGGCCGATCACCGCCCACGACCTCACCGCCGTGCACACTGCCGTGCTCGACCAAGCCGACGAGATTTTCAGCCCGCTGTGGCACGGCCTGACGCCCAATGAGCGGTACACCCTGATCGCCCTGGTTCGCCTGGACGAAGAGACGCCGGGCGAAGCGTTCTCCTTCGACGCGGTGCGCGGCTGGCTGCTGGGCGCGGGGTACGCGCTGAACAAGACGCAGCTTGCCGCCGCGCTGCGCGGGCTGGGCTACAACGGGCTGGCCGTCGCCCAGGCGGATACCTACGCCCTGCCCGCGCGCCTGATCGCCGAGTGGGTGCGCGCGACCATTGGGCAATCTCCAGCGGAGGAACGCTCTCGCCCCAGGGTGCGGCTGCGCCAGGCCGCGCCGCTCGGCGGGCTGGCCCTGGTGCTGGTCGTGGTCATCGCGCTCGGCGCGGCGGCGTTGGGCGGGCTTTTCGGGGGTGAGGATGCGGAGGACGTCCCCCCAACCGGCGTGCCAACGGCGACGCTGGCACTCAACCTGGAGGCCACGCGCCAGGCGGACTTCGCCACGCAGACCGAGCAGGCCCGGCCCACCGCCACACCGACGATCACCTACACGCCGTCGCTGACCCTCACCCCGTCCATGACGCCCACGCCGACCAGGACCGTCACGCCGTCACCGACGCTGACGCTCACGCCGAGCGCCACCCCGTCCGCGACGGACACACCCCGCGCCATGCGCACGCCGCGCCCCACGCGCACGCCGATCACGCTGGCCCCGACCGCCACGCCCACGTCGCTGCCAACCAACACGCCGCGCCCACCCGTCGCGCCGACGCTCCATCCTGGCGGGTAGCAGGGATGAGATCACGTAGGGGCGTATTGCCATACGCCCCCGCCAGACGCCCCCCCCCGACTTACGAAGTTTGGGAAACATAGGGAGTCTCTTTTTCCGCGCAACGCCCCTGGCCCCCTCCCCGGCGGAGCCAGGAAGCGGGAAAGCACCATATCCGGCGATCAAAGTCCCCCTCTCTAGCTCGGCTGGAGAGGGGGACTGAGGGGGTGAGGCCTGTTGGGGCGTATGGCCGTTACTCCTCGCTCACTGCCAGCGAGCGGACGAGCGGCACCAGCACCTGTTGGTCCAGTTCCAGCGCGTTATAGCCGGGCGGCGCGACGACGGACACCACGGCCCAATCGTCCGCGCCCAGCGCCAGAGCGTACACCACCGCCGCGCCCTCTGGCCGCGCGACGACCGTGCGCGCCGCGGGATAGGCGGCTGCGAACGACTGGACATACTGCTCCGGCACCATGAACAACCCGCTCAACAGGTCAGCGGCGGTCGTGCCTGCCAGGTCGAGCGCGTAGCCGCCGGGCGTCACCCGCAACACGAGCAGCGCCGGATGCCCTATCCTGCCTGGCAGGTTGGCGGCGTCGTCTGCATCAGCATAGAAGATGGCGCCGGCGACAGGGACATCGGATGGGTTCAGGTCGGGCGGCAGGGTTTCCGTCCAGCCCTCCGGCGCGTCAAAGACGAGGCCCAGCGCCGCGTTGCGGGTCGAGACCAGCGTCAGCGGCGTGGGCGTGGGCGTCAGAGTGGGCGGGATGACAATCGGCGTGCGCGCGGGCTGCGGCGTGCGCATCGGCGGCGCAGCCGGCGTTGGCTCCAGCCCGGCAACCTCCAGCGAGAGCAGCAGCGGCTCGAAGACCTCCGCCTGGTACGTCGCCAGGTCGTCAGCCGGCGCGCTGCCAGACAGCAACAGCCAGTCGCTGTCCGCCAGCTTCGCCAGGTATAGCACACCCCGCTTTCCCTCGCGCACGCCCGGCAGCAGGACGGGAATCGCCGCCTTGCCCTCGTAGGGCTGGATCGTTCCACCGGTGCGCCTGGCCAGCGCCTCCGCAGCGGCAACCAGATCGGTCTCGCCCGCCGGGATGCCCCACGCCTCGAAGAAGGCTGCATCGCCCCGATAGATGAAGATCAGCGCCGCCCCATCGCTGAGCTGCAGCGTGTTCAGGTCAGTCTGAACCGGCGCGCTCCACCCCGGCGGCACGTCGAAGACCAGGCCGAGCGGCTGCGCGGCAATCGCCTCAGCGGTCGCCGTGACAGCGGAGACGAGCGCCGTCGCGGTCGCCTCGAAGTCAATCGTAGGCGTGGGCACTGGCGTTTCCGTGAAGGCAGCGGCGATCTCGGTGGCGCGCAGATCGAGCGCGGTCTGCGTCTGGGTCGCCCCGGCCACAGCCACGTCAGTCGCCGCGACGCTCATCTGCGTCGCCGCCAGCGCGGTGGCCGTGGCGAACAGATCAACCGGGGGGCGGGTCGCTGTGGGCGGCTCCGCAGTGGGCAGGATCGGCGGCACAATCGCCGTCGGGCTGGGCGGCACAGCGGTTGCAATCGGCGTCTCCGTCGGCGGCACGGGAGTTGGCGTGTTGCTCGGCGTCGCACTCGGCGGCACGGGAGTCGGCGTGTTGCTCGGCGTCGCAGTCGGCGGTACCGGAGTCGGTGTAGTACTTGGCGTCGCCGTTGGCGGCACGGGAGTCGGCGTGTTGCTCGGCGTGGCCGTTGGCGGCACAGGAGTCGGCGTGGATGTGGCGGTTGGCCAGGCAGTGAGCGTGGCTTCCACCGCCCCAGCTACCGTCGTCGCCAGTTCTGCGCGCGCGGCTTCGTTCGCCGTTCGCGTGCCCTCCAGATCAACCGTTGGCGTCAGCGTGGGCAGGGGCGTGTCAGTGGGCGGAAGCGTCGGAATGGGCGTCGCGCTCGGCACCGCCGTGTAGGTCGGGTAGGCGGTCGCGCTCGGCAGCGCCGCAACCGTCGCCTCGACCGCCCCAGCTACCGTCGTCGCCAGTTCTGCGCGCGCGGCTTCGTTCGCCGTTC
>CAYNHD010000111.1:10031-10616 GCA_964396775.1 uncultured Thermoflexus sp.
CCGTGTAGGTCGGGTAGGCGGTCGCGCTCGGCAGCGCCGCAACCGTCGCCTCGACTGCCCCGGCAACCTGAGCAGCCATTTCCGTTGCGTCGTGTTTGGCAGTGGCAGTCAGAAATGGCGCGGCGCTTGTCGGCGCGGGTGTGTCAGTAGGTGCAGGTGTTGGAGAAGGCGTGGCGCTGGGAAGCGGTGTCGCAGAAGCAGCGGGAGGAAGGGCGGTCGCTGTCGGAACCACCTCGGTGGGCGGAACGCGCGTGGGTGGTTCGGTAGGTTTCGCGGCCAGTTCAGTGGCGGGCAGGGTGTTGGTCGCCGTTAGCTCGACCGTGCTCACCCGGCCCTGGCAGGCCGCCACTCCTAACAACAGCCCCAACAGAAGCACAGAGATGGTAGCCCGTCGCAGCACGTTCGCCTCCTTTGGCAGCCGCCGGTTTGCTGCGAAGCAGCGCCGGAAGCCGTTGCATCAGGAACTCACGCTGGGCTTGAGTATACACTAGGGAGGCTACCAACCAAAAATCGCGCCACAGGAGCGCGGCGCAGGGCAGGGTGAAGAAAGGCTATTGCATGGTAGGCAATAAAGACAACAGGCCA
>CAYNHD010000112.1:0-10576 GCA_964396775.1 uncultured Thermoflexus sp.
GGCGATGGCGCGTGGCTAGCTTCGGCGGGGGCCGACAACATCGCCCGCGTGTGGGACGTGGCGACGGGCGAGCAGGTGCGCGCGCTCACGGAATTCGCCGGGCGCGTCACCGGCGTGGCCTTCAGCCCGGATGGGTCGCTGCTGGCTGCCGCCGCCGAGGACGGCGTGGTGCGCGTGTACGACGCCTTTCGCTGGGAGCGCGTCCATCGCTTCCCTGCTGATGCGGGCGTGGTGCACGCGGTCGCCTTCAGTCCCGACGGCTCGGTGCTGGCAGCAGCCTGCCACAACCGGACGGTGCGCCTGTGGGGCATGGAAGAGGGCGCGCCGATTGGCACGCTGCGCGGGCACCGCGCGCCGGCGCTGGACGTGGCTTTCCGCGCGGACGGGCGCACGGTGGCTTCGGCGGGCGCGGATGGCGATGTGCGCCTGTGGGATGCGCTGACCGACCGCGAGCTGGCCGTGTTGGAAGGCGGCGGGACGGCAGCAACGACGGTTGGCTTCAGCGCCGACGGTCGGCGGGTGGCGGCGGGCGGGGCCGATGGCGTCGTGCGGGTGTGGGACGTGCCGGAGGTCGGCCCTACGTCCTGAGGCGGACGCCCGGCGTGGCTGTAAGCGCCCGTTGTGCCATTTATGAAATTTTCCTGAAATTTCTCCCATAAGGCCCTGGCTTGCCCCCAGCAGAGCAGGCGTTGTGCACCCAGGGTGCAGAACCAGACTTCCGAAGTTTTCGGAGACTTCGGAAGTTTGCTTGCGGCGGTTGCTATGCGCCCTGACGAAACCGGCGTGTGAGGAACTCGCCCCCAGTGGCCTTTTCTAGAGCGTGTTTATGCACTTTCAACCCCTATCCCCCAGCCCCTTTCCCCGCTTGCGGGGAGGGGCCACAGGGTGGGGTCAATGCGCCGCACTGGGCGGTGCGCGCTTCCCGCTGCGCCGAGCGCGTGGAGTTCATAACACGCTCTAGGGCAAAGAAGCACGGCAAAGCCTCACCGCCGAGGCGCAGAGCGCGCCGAGAGAGAACCTGAAGACTATTCTGGGCATTTCTCCTTGTCCTCTGCGTCTCTACTGCTCAAGAATTTTGTCCCGTCAGGAAATACACTCACCCCCTTTGGTTAATTGGACTTTTGTGCCATGTTGGAATATAGTGGGATTGTCTGTGGGAAAGTCCGACAACCGGGTGGGTGAGAGGTCAGTCAGGGGAGCAACCGGACTTCTTCACCGCAGTGCGACAGCCAGGGGCCTGATAGACTTCGAGATGCGCTTTCCAGTCCACACCCGACCGAGGCGTGCGCGGCGTCGTGAAGGCGCCGACCGGGGTCACGTGCGCCCGGTGGGTACGGCGACGATGAGCGGGCCTCCGGCGCGCGGTTTGCAGCGGATGCAGCCGCGCTCGCAGGCTCTGCCGGCGGGCAGCACCCCGACAAGCCTGCGCCAGCGCCGCTCCGAGCGCCGCGCGCGCCGCGAGCGCCTGGCGGTGCGCCGTCCGGGGGAGGGCGTGGCCCGCCGCCGCCGGGTGAGCATCTGGCAGGTGCTCAACTGGCGAGTTGTCTCGGCGCTGCTGGTCCTCGGCTTCGGGTTCGTGCTCTACCTGTTCCTGAGCATGGAGGCGTTCTACGTCAGCTCGGTGGCTATCGGCGGCGAGAAGTACGTCACGCGCGAGGAGATTTTCCGCTACAGCGATGTCGCCCGGCGGCATATCTTCTGGATTGACCCGGCGGACGTGGAGGCGCGGCTGGAGGAAGTGCCCAACATCGCCGATGCGACCGTCCTGGTCGGCTGGCCGCCCAACGCGGTGCAGATCATTGTCGTCGAGCGCGAGCCGGCGCTGATCTGGGAGCAGCAGATTCGCGTGTGGGTGGATGTGAACGGCATCGTGATGAAGCAGCGCGAGGATATTGAGGGGCTGCTGCGCATTGTGGTGCCCAACGCGACGGAGCCGATCAGCGTGGGCCAGCACATCCCCAAGACGGTGGTCGAGGGGGCGCTGGCGCTGCGCTACCGCTACCCGAACATTGACGTGCTGCTCTACGATTCGATGAAGGGGTTGGGCTATCACGACGGGCGCGGCTGGACGGTGTGGTTTGGCACTGGCGAGGACATGGATACCAAGCTGCGCGTCTACAACGCGCTGGTCGCCGAGATCGTCAGCCAGGTGCAGCCGGGCGAGATCATCATGGCGGACCCGGACCGGCCCTATTACACGGTGCTATGGCGCAACAGTTGAACAGGTGAACAGGTGAGCGACCCCTGCGCGCAGAGCGTTGGCCCTGGGCAGGGCGCGGGGTATTACACACGAAATCATCGGTCATCATGGGCGAACTGGTTGTAGGGATTGACGTTGGCACGACGAAGGTTTGCACCATCGTCGGCGAAGTGCGCGACAGCGACGTGTACGTGCTGGGGCTGGGCATCGAGCCGTCGCAGGGGATGCGCAAGGGCATGGTCACCGACCTGAACGCCCTCAGCGCGTCCATTCTGGCTTCGGTGCACAAGGCGGAGAAGACGAGCGGCTACGAGATTGGCCGCGCGTTTGTCTCGCTGGCCGGCGGGCACATCGAGTCGATCAACAGCCGGGGGGCGGTCGGCATTCCCAACCAGCGCGGCGTGCAGCTTGACGACCTGGAGCGGGCGATGGACGCCGCGCGGGCTGTGACCCTGCCGCATGGCCGCGAGGTGCTGCACGTCATCCCGCGCAATTACAGCCTCGACGGGCAGACCGGCCTGCGCAGCCCGTTGGGGATGCTCGGCTTCCGCCTGGAGGTGGAAGCGCACATCATCACCGCTTCGACGCAGGGCGTCAAGAACCTGGAGAAGTGCGTCGAGGACGCGGGCGTGCTGGTGGATCGCTTCATCCTTAACCCGCTGGCCGCCGGCGACATTGTGCTGACGCCGGACGAGCGCGAGGCGGGCGTGATGATCGTGGACATCGGCGGCGGCACGACCGACCTGGCCATCTTCGTGGACGGCAGCGTGTGGCATACCGCTGTGCTTGGCGTGGGCGGGCAGCACATCACCAACGACATCGCCTACGGGCTGCATCTGCCGACCGAACTGGCCGAGTCGGTCAAGCTGACGCACGGTCACGCCGACCCGAAAGCCGTCAGCCCGCTGGAGGCGTTTCCCATCCAGCCGTTCGGCGAAGAATTGCCCAGCAAAGTCCAGCGCACCGACCTGGCGCACATCGTGCACATGCGCGTGGCCGAGATGTTCGAGCTGATCCTGAAGGAGGCCAAGCGTAGCGGGTACGACGGGCTGCTGAAGGCGGGCATTGTCCTCACCGGCGGCAGCAGCCTGCTGCCGGGCATCAAGGCGGTGGCCGCCGATGTGCTGCGAATGCCGGTGCGCCTGGGCCAGCCGGAGCGTGTCACGGGCATGTCCGAGGCGCTCAAAAGCCCGGCCTACAGTACCAGCGTGGGCCTGCTCAAGCTGGGGCTGATCATGGACCTGGAAGACGACCGGCGCGAAGCCCTGCGCCGGCATTCGAACTCGCGCGGGTCTGGCCGGATGCGCGGGCTTTTGCGGGGTGTGGTCGAGCGCCTGCTGCCGCACGAAGAGACGGGCGAGTAGCGGGCAGAAGGGGGGACGGCAAAGTGGAGTATTGGCCCCACCCCTAAATTCCCTCCCCACGTTGTGGAGAGGGGACTTGCTGGCAGCCTGACTCCCCCTCTCCACGTGGTGGAGAGGGGGCTGGGGAGTGAGGCTAGAAGGGCCGAGGTAAGCGAAACGGCCAGACAGGGTGACGGAGTTTGCACGTACTCGCTCCAAATGTTTGTTTGCGATTTTCGCAAAATTAAAAATGCCTTACAATACACCGTATCTACGTGTTCGCTGGGGGTGGGACCGGGCTGGCCGGTAGGGGGCACCGGGCGCGTGCAACGAGGCCGGACGGTCAAGAAACACCGCAGGCATGACTGTCCAGGAGGGTATTGGTATGGTGGACTCGTTAGGAATGGACGCGATGGGGCTGGTGGATAACTTCGCCAGCATCAAAGTGGTCGGCATCGGCGGCGGCGGGGGCAACGCTGTCAACCGCATGATCGAAGAAGGGCTGGGCGGCGTCGAGTTCATTGCCATCAACACCGACGCGCAGGCCCTCATGCTCAGCAAAGCCAAGACGCGCGTGCGCATTGGCGACAAGCTGACGCGCGGCCTGGGCTGCGGCGGCAACCCTGAAGTCGGGCGCAAAGCCGCCGAAGAGAGCGCCGACGAGCTTTATGAAGTGATGCGCGGCGCGGATATGGTCTTCATCACCTGCGGGATGGGCGGCGGCACGGGCACTGGCGGCGCGCCGATCATCGCCCAGGTCGCCAAAGAGCTTGGCGCGCTGACCATCGGCGTAGTGACGCGCCCCTTCACCTTTGAAGGCGCTCGCCGTATTCAGTCCGCCGAAGCCGGCATTGAGGCGTTGAAGGGCCAGGTGGACACGCTGATCGTCATCCCCAACGACCGCCTGTTGCAGATCGTGGACAAGAAGGCGACGCTGCAAGACGCCTTCGGCATGGCCGACGACGTGCTGCGCCAGGGTATTCAGGGCATCTCCGAGCTGATCACCGTGCCCGGCCTGATCAACCTGGACTTCGCCGACGTGCGCACGATCATGTCGGAAGGCGGCGCGGCGCTGATGGCCGTTGGGCGCGCCAACGGCGACGACCGGGCGCGCAAGGCGGCAGAAGAGGCGATCAGCAGCCAGCTGCTCGACGTGACCATTGACGGCGCACGCGGCATCCTGTTTAACGTCACCGGCGGCCCGCAGATGAGCCTGTTCGATGTCAACGAGGCGGCGGCGATCATCAAGGAGACAGCGCACCCGGATGTCAACCTGATCTTCGGCGCGGTCATTGACGAGAACATGGGGGACGAGATTCGCATCACGGTGATCGCCACTGGCTTCGAGCAGACGCGCGTGGCGGCCCGTCGCCCGGTGCAGGCCCAGCAACGCGCCGCACGGCCCGAACCAGCGCCCCGTGCCGTGCAGCGCCCGCCTGTGCCGGAGATGCCCGCCGAAGAAGAAGAAGCCGCCTTCGAGCCGCAGCAGCCGGCGGCGCGGCCTGTGGCCGACGACTTCAAGCGCAAGGTGTACGACACAGACGATCTCGACATCCCGGCCTTCCTGCGCCGCCGCTCTTAGGCGCGCCGGGCATTGTGCGCTGTGCTCCACGCGCCGGCAGCCGCCGGGCGCGGGGGGGCTGCGTGCGTGGCGCGCGGGCGTCTGAGTAGCCCTGCCTGCTAACCCTCGTGGATCAGTCGCCTTCCGTCAGGGATGCCTGTCACCCGGCGGAAGGCGCTTGTTTTTGGACGCTTGCCCGCTGGTGGAGAAAGCATTGAAGTTTCTTAACGAAGGGGCCGATTAGTACTCCGGTACTATAGGCGCTGTCGCCCGGATCGTGTTACAGTGAAAGCCCATCAATAGCCATATACAGGGGTATTATCCCACAAGAACCCCTATATATGGCGGTTTATCCCACTACCGTTGTGGGATAACAGGGGCGGGCAGACACATACGCGCACTTAAGAGTTTCTTGATAATGGGCTGCTGCGGGCGGCTGTCTCTGGCGCAGGTGATCCTGCTGACGGCAGAGGCCAGGCCGCCGGCGAGCTCTTGGGGCAACCCTGCGCAGGCTGCCCTGCCACAAGCGTAGGGGGTGCAGGCGCGTCTGGCGCAGAAAGGGCCGGGTATGAAGTGCCCATATTGCGAGGCGGAGAACAAGTCGCGCGTTATAGACACCACGCGCGACTCGCAGGGGGGCATCCGCCGCCGCCGCGAGTGCAAGAAATGCGGGCGGCGCTTCAGCACCTACGAGCGGGTGCTGCGCTCGACGCCCCTCTTGATCAAGAGCAGCGGCGACCGTGAGGCGTTCGACCGCGAGAAGCTGATTCGCGGCATCCAGATTTCGTGTGCCAAGCGGCCCATCCAGGCCGCCGAGATCAAGGCGCTGGTGGATCGCATCGAAACGCATTTGCAGCAATTGGGGCGGGACGAAGTCTCCAGCCGGGTGGTGGGCGACATGGTGATCGAGGGACTCAAAACGCTCGATCCCATCGCCTACATCCGCTACGCGATTGTCTACCTGGGACTGGACAGCCTGACCAGCGTGCGCGACATCATTGACGGGCTGCTGGGCGAACAGGGCAGCACGGGGACAGGTAAAGGGGCGGCTGCCCCGTCAGCCGGCCCGCAGTCGCCAGGCAACCTAGCGGAAGGCGCTGGCGCACACCACTAACCGGCGGCGTCCTGAGGGCAGGAAGCAACAGAGAACTCTATAGCCTGGAGGTCAGCCTTGCTGCGTGGCAAGGCTGTAGGTATCGCTTTGTCTGTGGTCAGAGCCGGAGCGGTGCTGTGACACCCGGCTTAGCTGGGCAAGGAGTGACAGATGGTGGGCCGAGCCGATCAGAAGAAGGCGGTTGATACGCGCTCGAACGGGTTCCAGAAAACTCCGCTGCCGCCAGACCTGGCGCGCCCGATCGCGTTGACCGACAACGCGCGCACCGTGCTGCGCAAGCGTTATCTGCGCCGGGGCGACGATGGGCAGCCGGTTGAGACTGAGCAAGAGATGTTCTGGCGCGTGGCGTACCACATCGCCAAAGCCGAAGAAGAACATGGCGGGGACGTAGAGGGGACCGCCCGCCGCTTCTACGACCTGCTGACCACGCTGCGCTTTTTCCCCAACAGCCCCACCTTCACCGGCGCGGGGACGCCGCTGGGCCAGCTTGCGGCGTGTTTCGTGCTGCCCATTGACGATGACATGGGCCGCACCGGATCGGGCATCTTCGAGACGCTACGTCACGCCGCGCTGATCCAGCAAACGGGCGGTGGCAACGGCTTCTCGTTCAGCCGGCTGCGGCCCAAAGGGGCACTGGTGCGCTCCTCAAGCGGCGAGGCGACCGGGCCGGTCGGCTTCCTGCGCGTCTACGACCAGGCGTTTGGGGAGATAGCCCAGGGTGGGAGTAGGCGCGGAGCTAATATGAGTGTATTGCGTATTGATCACCCTGACATCCGCGAGTTCATCACCTGCAAGACCGACGAGAACGCCATCACCAACTTCAACATCTCGGTCGGCATCACCGACGCCTTCATGCGCGCGGTGGAAGCTGACGGCGACTTCGACCTGATCAACCCGCAGGATGGCAAAGTCTGGCATACGGTGCGCGCCCGCGACCTGTTCGACCAGATCGTGCGCCAGGCGCACCACAACGGCGAGCCGGGCGTGCTCTTTCTGGACACGGCCAACCGTGAGAATCCCGTCCCGCACCTGTACGAGTTGGAGTCAACCAATCCATGTGGTGAGCAGTTTTTGGGTCCCTTTGAGAATTGTTGCTTAGGCAGTATTAATCTGGCTCAGCACCTCACCGAAGACCGGCGCATGGACTGGGACAGGCTGGCCGAGACGGTGGCGCTGTCTACGCGCTTCCTCGATGATGTGGTCAGCGTCAACGCCTATGTGCCCGCCGTGCCCCAACTGGAAGAGGCGGCGCACCGCGTCCGGCGCATCGGGCTGGGGATCATGGGTCTGGCCGACCTGATGTACGCGCTCGGCGTGCGCTACGGGTCGGAGCAGGGGCAGGAGTTCGCCGGCCAGGTGATGGAGTTCGTGCGCTATCACGCCATGCAAACCAGCATCGCCCTGGCCGAGGAGCGCGGACCGTTCCCGGCCATTCGCGGCAGCATCTACGATCCCGATGATCTGCTCTGGCAGCCGCCGCAGCCGCTCGTCCCCTACACGCGCGACTGGGGCCGTCCGCCGCTCGACTGGTCGCAGATCGTGGAGGGCATCAAGCAGCACGGCATCCGCAACGGCGCGCAGCTTACCGTCGCACCGACGGGCACGATCTCGACGGTAGCGGGCATCGAGGGCTACGGCTGCGAGCCGGTCTTCGCCCTGGCCTACACGCGCTACGTCAACGACAACGGCAGGCAGCTTACCCTGCAATACACCAGCCCACAGTTTGAGCGTGCGCTGCGCGAGGCCGGGCTGGACGACGGGCAGATCGCTGCCGTGGTCGAGCAGGTCAACCTGAGCGGGACGTGCCAGGATGTGCCCGGCGTGCCGGAGGAGGTGCGGCGTGTGTTTGTCGTCAGCAGCGACGTGACCGCCGAGGAGCACGTGCGGATGCAGGCGGCGCTGCAAGCCTTCACCGATAATGCCATCTCGAAAACTGTTAATTTCCCTATTACAGCAACCGAGGACGACGTGCGCACCGCCTACCTGCTCGGCTGGAAGCTCGGCTGCAAGGGCATGACCGTCTACGTGACTGGCAGCCGCGAAAAGGTGGTGCTGGAGACTGCCGAGACGCGCCAGAAGAAGGAAGGCGGCGACCAGCCGGTTGTCCAGCCGCGCCTGTTCAACGAGGACAAGAAACCGCGCCCGCGCCACCTGGAAGGCAAGACCTACCGCGTCGAGACTCCGCTCGGCACGACCTACGTCACTGTCAACGAAAACGGCGAGGGCAGGGGGGAGCCTTTCGAGGTCTTCCTGCACACGGCCAAAGCCGGGTCGGATACAGCGGCGGTCGCCGAGGCGCTGGGTCGTCTGATCTCCTACATCCTGCGTCTGGCCTCACCGGTGACGCAGCGCAATCGCCTGCGCGAGATCGTGCGCCAACTGAGCGGCATCGGCGGCGTGCGCTCCATCGGCTTTGGCCCGCACCGCGTCAGCAGCCTGCCCGACGGCATCGCCCAGGTGTTGCAGGAGTATCTTGACGAGAGCGAGGAGGCGGCGCGTCTGACGGATGACAGCGAAGCGCCCACACCGCCGCCGGGCCAGCTTGCGCTGCAACTGCGCACGCACCCCCTGGGCGACCTGTGCCCGGAGTGCGGGGCGGCCACACTGGTCAACGAGGAGGGCTGCCGCAAGTGCTATTCGTGCGGCTTCAGCGAGTGCTGAGCTCACCGTCTGGTTCGTCATGCCTGGGAGCCGGCCTTGCGCCGGCTTCTTGCTGGAATGGACTGAACCGCTGAGACGCGGCGAACGCGGAGAAGACCGTCAAGAATGTTCTCCGTCGGCTGACTGCTGACTGCTGGCCGCTGATTGCTGATTGCTGACTTGACATTTGGGCGGCGCTGACTATACCTGTGAATCAGGGCATGGCACCATGAGGAGACAACGCCTTGATCACCCCGGCGAGCGTGGCGGGCACCGTGGCGGTGCTGCTGACTGTGACCACCTTCATCTGGCGGCTGCGCCGTGAGCGCCGCGAGGTGGTCAATCGCGGTGTGAACCAGTCGCCTGTGCTGACGTGGGTGCGGCCAACGGTCTATACGCTCTACCGCGCGGTCGTCTACACAGCCCTGGTCTACCTGCTGATCACTGGCTACTACCTGGTCAAGTACCGCAACCGCTGCCAGGCGACGCCAGAGAGCCGCGCCGCTTACGAGGCGGGCAATGTGCGCGATCATCTGTTGGAGGCGCTGGCCTGGCCGGTGACGTACAAGGATGGGCCGGAGTGCCTGGAAGAAGAGTAGGGCATCCGCGAAGGCAGCGCGCAGCAGAAGAGGGCGTAGGGGCGTATTGCAATACGCCCCTACGCATTCACGTAGCGGGGAGAAGAACAGACTTCGGAAGTCTTCGAAGACTTCCGAAGTCTGCGTTTGGGTGAATGCACGGCAGGACAGCGCCCCGCCGGTTGCCCTCTTACGAGTCCTCGCCGGCTTCCTCGGCCGGCTGCATGGCGTCGGACTCCGTCCCACCGGTGATGGTGAACAGCGATCCGGCACCGCGCCCGTAGACCTCCGGGAAGTAGAACTCGTAACCCGTCGGCGGGATGACGTTGTATTCACCCGCCAGGCTGGGGTAGATCACGTAGTTGAACTGGTAAGTGCCGCGCGGCAGGTAGGTGGCGTAGAGCACCACCTTCTCGTCGCGCATCTCGACGTTGGAGAACCACCACCAGCCCCAGCCCTGGCTGAGCGGGCGCTCGCGGCTGAGGGCCGGCTGCGTGCCGATGATGCTGCTCGTCTCCAGGTTCGGGTTGACGGCATCGCTGCCCGCCGGGATCGGGTCCTCCACCACGACGTAGTGCAGGTTATTGGGGGCGATAATGGTCAGCGTGACCTGCACCGGCTGCCCGACCTCCGCCGAGGTGATCGGCGCGGCGTCGGGGTCGCTCAGCAGGCTGTACTTGCGGCTGACGATCAGGCCTCGGTTGAGCGGCTCGATCTCCGGCACAGGCAGCCAGGCGGTGAGGTGCGCCGTGTAGTACAGGTTGCCCTCGCCCTCGCTCCGGCTGATGGTCAGGCGGTTGGCTTCCTCCGCCAGCAGATCGGCCACGTCCACGACCAGCTTCTCGGTCTCGCGCACGTTATCCGGCGTGGCCGTGTTGTCGTCCAGGGCCAGACGCTCGCCGTTGAGCGTCACCCCAAAGGTGTAGTCCGGGTACAACTCGCCAGTGAGGGTCATCCACTCGGTGAGCGCCATGACCGCCCAGGCCGTCTCCTGCGTCGTCTCCCAGGCGTCGGCGGTGCGGGCGACCATCAGCCAGCGCACGACGTTGGGCAGCAGCTCGTTCTGCGGGTCAATCTGGGCCACGGCCATCAGGCCGAGCGCGGTGGTGCGCGTGTTGGTGTTCCAGTTCCACCAGTCCT
>CAYNHD010000113.1:0-10546 GCA_964396775.1 uncultured Thermoflexus sp.
GGGATTGAGGGGGTGAGGGCCGCACAGCCAGGGTTAAGGTGACGCATATGGAGGCGTATGGCAATACGCCCCTACGGGGGCGCAGCAGAGCAGCGCCCCTGCCTGACAGGTTTGCCCGCACCTGCCTGAGCCGCGTTAATGGTGATTATCGGCACGGTGGTGTACATTCTACAACAATGAGGCTCCTGACGGCGTATGGATTACCCTGACTACTACCGTATTCTCGGCGTGGACCGCAACGCTTCGACGAAGGACATTCGCAAGGCGTACCGCCGCCTGGCCCGCCAGTACCACCCGGACGTGAATCCCGGCGACAAGCAGGCTGAGGCCAAGTTCAAGCAGATCAACGAAGCCCACGAAGTGCTGTCCGACGAAGAGAAGCGGCGCAAATACGACGAGCTAAGCCAGAGCTACCGGCAGTGGCAGCACATGGGCGGGCAGCCCGGCAGCTTCGACTGGGGAAGCTGGTCCAGCGGGCGACCTGGCGGCTTTCGCGTCGAGTTCACCGACACCGACGCCGGGGCCGGCGACCTGTTCTCGGACTTCTTCCGCAGCATCTTCGGCGGCATGGGTCAGCCGCAGGGCGGCCAGCGCCGCGCTTCGCGCGGGGCCGCGCGCGGCCAGGACCTGGAAGTGGTGGCTCATGTCTCCCTGGAAGACGCCTATCGCGGCACCGAGCGCCTGGTGCAGGTAGGCCGCCGCCAGCTTAGCGTGAAGATTCCACGCGGCGCGCGCGACGGCACGCGCGTCCGCTTGCGTGGGCAGGGCGAGCGTGGCTATGCGGGCGGGCAGTCTGGTGACCTGGATGTAATCGTGCGGGTGAGCGATCACCCGCTCTTCAAGCGCGACGGCGACGACCTGTTCGTGGATCTCAAGGTGCCGCTGCTGACGGCAGTGCTCGGCGGGACGGTGCACGTCCCGACGCTGGATGGCGGGGTTACGCTGACCATCAAGCCGGGCACGCAATCCGGCCAGACGATCCGGCTGCGCGGCAAAGGGATGCCGCGCCTGCGCCAGAGCGGCGAGTATGGCGATCTGTTTGCCCGCGCGCTGATCCAGGTGCCCACGCACCTGACCGACGAGGAGCGCACGCTGTTCGAGCGGCTGCGCGCCCTCCAGCCACGCTGACACGGCGCGCTGGTCACCGGCCCGCACCTGCTTTGTGCAGCGGGCCGGGATGAGCTTGTGACAAGGATGGGGAGCAATGGGCTGGATTCACGATGATTTCGACCCTGATCCAAACGACGAGCGCGACGCGCCGGGCAGCACGCGCGAGCGCCTGACGGGTTTCTTCATTGGGCTGGCGGTGGGCGCGCTGACGCTGGTGCTCATTGCCGCGCTGATCGTGACCACCGTGGGCACCTACTTCCTGGGCGGCGAGACCGAGACGGCGCGCCCCTCTCTGCGCAGCGTAGCGCCTCCCTCGGAGGCAGATCTGCGCGCGGCAAACTATCGCCCCAGTGAGTGGGTCGAAGTAGACACGCGCCAGACGGTCACCCCCACCCCGCTGCCAGCGGAGATCATCGCCCAGGCCGACGCCGAGCACGCCCTGCTGACCAACATCTACCTGCGCGTCAACCCGTCAGTGGTCAATATCGAGATCGTCTCCAGTGTGCACACCACCGTTGACGTGGTGGACAGCAGCGGCTCCGGCTTTGTCTACGACGCCGACGGCCATATCGTCACCAACGCTCACGTCGTGCGCGATGCCAGGGAGATTCTGGTCACGTTCTCCGACGGGCACGTGCTCAGCGCCGAATTGGTCGCCGTTGACGACTACAGCGACCTGGCCGTGATCCGCGTAGACCCGGCGCGCGCCCCGTTGGTGCCTGTGCTGCTGGGCGATAGCAACCAGCTGCAGGTCGGCCAGCGCGTCATCGCCATCGGCAATCCCTTCGGGCTGGACGGCAGCATGACGGTGGGCATTGTCAGCGCGCTAGGTCGCTCGCTGCCTTCGGCGCGGCTGCTCGACCCGGCCTACGATCAGTACAGCAACCCCTCGATCATCCAGGTAGATGCGGCGGTCAACCCCGGCAACTCCGGCGGCCCGTTGCTGGACTCGTATGGGCAGGTCATCGGCATCAACACGGCCATCCGCACCGAGAACGGCGGTTTCCAGGGCATCGCTTTCGCCGTGCCGGTCAACACCATGAAGCGCATCGTGCCCCAGTTGATCGAGCAAGGCAGCGTCCAGTATTCGTGGCTGGGCATCACCAGCCCGGCAGCCGAAGGCGGCTACAGCGTGGCGGCGCTGGCCGACGAACTGAACCTCCCTGTCCGCAACGGCATCCTGGTCAGCGAAGTCACGCCCGGCTCGCCCGCCGCCCGCGCGGGGCTGCGTGCCGGAACGCAAACCACCACCATACGCGGCGTGCCCATTCCAGTGGACTCCGACATCATCGTGGCCGTCAACGGGCAGATGATCCGCGACATTGACAGCCTGGTCGCCTATCTAGTGGAGAACACCTCGCCAGGCGACACCATCACGCTGACTATCGTGCGCGCCGGCCAGACGCTCGACCTGGACGTGACGTTGGGAACCCGGCCCTGAGGGGAGGACGCGCGGCATGACCATCCCGCCTGACGAACCGTGTTACCCGATCAGCGTGGTCGCGCAGATGGTGGACCTGCACCCGCAGACGCTGCGCAACTACGAGCAGCTTGGCCTGGTGGTCCCGCAGCGCAGCGAGGGCAACCGCCGCCTGTATTCCGCCGCCGAGGTCGAGCGTCTGCGCAAGATCAATCGCCTGACCCAGGAGTTGGGCGTCAACCTGGCCGGGGTGGAGGTCATCCTGCACATGGCCGACCAGATCGAGAGCCTGCAAATACAGATCGCCACTCTGGAAGCGCGGCTCTCAGACCTGACGGAAGATGTCGCCGAACGCCTCCCCCCTCAATCCCCCCTCCAGCCCAGCTAGAGAGGGGACGATCCGACAGGCGACTCTCCCCTTCCCCTAGTCCGGCTGGGGGAAGGGGCCGGGGGATAGAGGCGTTCCGACAACTGCCTGATAACTGATTCGGGAACCCCGCGAAAGGACTGCCCATGCCCCCCACGCACATCCTGCCTCGCCTGGCGATCAACACCGGCCTGGCGCATACCATCCTGGTCAAGTTCCTGCGCGACGCCGTGCACAAGGTTGGCTTCGAGCGCGCGGTCATCGCCCTCAGCGGCGGCCTTGATTCGGCGCTGGTCGCCTACCTGATCGCCGAAGCGATTGGGCCGCAGAACGTCCTGGCGCTGCGTATGCCCTACAGAACCTCGTCGCCGGACAGCCTGGCCGACGCCCAGGCTGTGGTGGACACGCTGGGCATGCGCTGCGACACAGTGGACATCACGCCGATGGTAGACCCGCTGCTGGCCCGCTTCCCAGACGCGAGCGCGCTACGGCGGGGCAACATCATGGCGCGGATGCGCATGGTGGTGCTCTACGACCAGTCGGCGGCGTTCGGCGGGCTGGTGATCGGCACGAGCAACAAGACCGAGACGCTGCTCGGCTATTCGACAGTCTATGGCGACAACGCCGCCGGCGTGCAGCCCATCGCCGACCTGTACAAAGCGCAGGTGCGCCAGCTTGCGGTGGCGCTCAACCTGCCGCCCTCGATCCTGACCAAGCCCCCTTCGGCAGACCTGTGGGCGGGCCAGACCGACGAGGGCGAGCTAGGCTTCACCTACGACCTGGCCGACCAGGTGCTGTACCTGCTGGTGGACGAACGCTACACGGTGGACGAGGTGGCCGCCGAGGGGTTCGAGCATGACTTCGTGGCACGCATCTGGCGGCAGGTGCGCCTCAACCATTACAAGCGCACCATGCCCAACGTGGCCAAGCTGAGCACACGCAGCGTCGGCCACGACTTCCTCTACCTGCGCGACTGGAGCGGCTGAGCGCCAGCCCGGCGGAAGCGCGTCGCCTGCTGGTGTATCTCGTCGGCGATGGTCCACACGGCGTCGGGCGGCCCGAACTGGCGCACGGCGGCTGCCCGGCGGGCCAGTCCTGCTGCGCCCTCGGCCAGCCACGCCGCCACAGTGTCGGCCACTGCGCCGGGGCCGGGCGCATAGGCACCAAGCTGGTGGCGCAGCACAAAAGCTACATTCCCCTCTTCCTGGCCAGGCACCGCCCCGCTGAGCACGACCGGCAGCCCCACCGCGCACGCTTCGCCGATGGTCGCCGGGCCGGCCTTCGTCACCAGGATGTCGGCGGCAGCCATCAACTCCGGCATGGTGTGCACGAACGGCGTGATCAATGTCGGCTGACGCCAAGGCACCTTCTCCAGCCGCCGCTGTAGCGCGCGGTTGCGCCCGGCGACAACGACAAGCTGCATGTCCAGACGGCGCGCGTTGAGCGCCCTGGCGATGCGGTAGACTGGCCCCATGCCATCGCCCCCGCCCACCAGGACAACCGCCGGCAGCCTGGGATGCAGACCCAGCATCCGCCGTGCCTCGTCTCTGCCCGGCAGCCCGTTGAGGAAGCGCGGGTGCACGGGCAGGCCGGTCATGCGCAACTGCGCGGGCGTCAGCCCGTAGGCCAGCCCACGCGCGTAGGTGTCCGGCGTGGGCACCAGACAGCGGTCTACCTCCGGCTCGTACCAGAAGGCGTGCGCTGTCACCAGGTCGGTGATCACCGTCACGAAGGGCGGGCGCGGGCCGGGCTGCGCCCGCAGCGTGCGCAGGGTCGGGCGCGAGAACAGGGCGTGCACGCAGACAAACACATCGCCGGGATGCTCGGCCAGCATCCGCCGCAGCCCGCGGCTCCACAGGCGTCCCAGGACGGCCATCACCAGCCGCGAGCGATCCGGCGCGTCGGCCAGCCAGTAGCCCAGCCCCCAACTGCGCCGCGCCCAGTTGACCCAGCGCGGGTATAGCTCCGGCAGGTACTTGTAGGGAAACGGCGTGTAGCGCCGGTAAACGTCTACCAGCTCGCAGAGGTACTCGCCGGGATAGCGCCGCTCAAGCCCGGCGCGGATGGCGTTGGCTGCCGAACGGTGGCCCGCGCCGGTGTCGGACATGAGGAAGACGACGCGCTTAGGGCGCATGGCCCGCGCCCCTCCAGATCACCAGCGCCATCGAGCGGCCCGCCATCACCCGCCCCCCGTCTGATCCCCGCGCAGGATGGCTTTCACCGCGCGCTCGAACTTGCGCCGGGGGAGCATGATTCGCCGGTCGCAGCGCAGGCAGCGCAGGCCAATGTCGGCTCCCACGCGGTAGACGCGCCAGCGGTCGCCGCCGCAGGCGTGTGGCTTGCGCGTGCGCACGATGTCCCCGATCTGGATGTCCAGCGGCATGAATCCCCCCGACGCCAGCCAGCAGAGTCCGCCATACGCACAGCGGAGCGCATGCGCGCCCCATTATACCCATTGGAAAGGGGCGTATCTCATTTCTGGGGCAAAAGATCACCGCTGAGGCGCAGAGAGAAGATGGTATGGAGAGGATGCTAGTTCTTCTTCGCGTCCTCTGCGTCTCTACGGTTCAGGCATTTCGCCCCCATCGCGAGATGCGCCTTTGGAAAGGGCAAACTTGAAGAGGGTGCGTGTCAGTGCTTATAATTCCGTTTGCTGGCGAAGGAACCGGGCGTAGCTTTGGCGCAGGATAGAGGGGCGGATGGGTGATTACCAGTTCGGGATGGTGGGGCTGGGCGTGATGGGCGCCAACCTGGCGCGCAATCTGGCCGCGCACGGCTACCGCGTGGCCGGCTACGATCTGGACGCCGGGCAGCGCGCTGCCTTCGACCGGGGTGCAGCGGACGGCGCGCTCAAGAGCTTCGCCGAGGTTGCCGGCTTCCTCGCCGCGCTGGAAGTCCCGCGCCGGGTTATCCTGCTCGTGCCGTCGAGCGCGGTGGACGGCGCCATCGCCGCCCTCACCCCGCACCTGGCGCGCGGCGACCTGCTGATTGACCTGGGCAACAGCTTCTTCCTCGACACGGAGCGGCGCTCGGCAGACCTAGAGCGGGCGGGATTCCTGTTCCTGGGCAGCGGCGTCTCCGGCGGGGCGAAGGGCGCGCTGCGCGGCCCCTCGCTGATGCCCGGCGGCCAGCGCGAAGCCTACGCCCTGGTTCGAGAGGCGTTTGAGTCCATCGCCGCGCAGGAGAACGGCGAGCCGTGCGCGGCGTACATGGGGCCGCGCGGGGCCGGGCATTACGTCAAGATGGTGCACAATGGCATCGAGTACGGGATGATGCAGCTTATCGCCGAAGCCTACGACCTGTTGCGGCGGGGCACGGGTGCCTCAGCGGACGAGCTGCACGACCTGTTCGCAACGTGGAACAGCGCCGAGCTAAACGCCTACCTGATCGAGATCACAGCGGCCATCTTCGCCCGGCGCGACGCGGAGACCGGGATGCCGCTCGTCGAGCTAATTCTCGACGAGGCGCAGCAGAAGGGCACCGGCAAGTGGACGAGCCAGAACGCGCTCGACCTGGGCGTGCCGACGCACACGATCAACGCCGCCGTCGAAGCGCGCATCATCTCCGCGCTGAAAGCGGAGCGCATGACTGCCGAGCGCGCGCTCCCTGGCCCCGATCCCGCCTACCGGGGCGACCGCGCCGCGCTGATCGAGGGCGTGCGCGCGGCGCTCTACGCTTCCATCCTGACCGCCTATGCACAGGGACTCGCCCTGATGCAGGAAGCCAGCCGTGAGTACGACTACGGCCTGAACCTGGAGACCATCGCCCGCATCTGGCGCGGCGGGTGCATCATCCGCGCCGCCCTGCTCGAAGACATCCGCCGGGCGTACACGGCGCAGCCCGATCTGCCCAACATGCTGCTGGCCAAGCCGTTCCGGGCGCAGATCATCGAGCGGGGGGCCGCCTGGCGACAGGTCGTGGCGACGGCGGTGGGGCTGGGCATTCCCGTGCCGGGCATGGCGGCGGCCCTGGCCTACTTCGACGCCTACCGCAGCGGGCGGCTGCCCGCCAACCTGACCCAGGCCCAGCGCGACTTCTTCGGCGCGCACACCTACCGCCGTGTTGACCGGGCGGGCACGTTTCACACCGAGTGGGAAGAGTGAGCCGGGCGGCTCGCTCGCGCAACGCATTGCATCCTTGGGGAGGCACCAGTCTGATGGCACGTGTCGGATATATTGGCCTGGGCTTGATGGGATCGGGCATGGCCCGCAACCTGCTCAAAGCGGGGCACACACTCGTCGTCCACAACCGCAGCCGGGCTATTGTGGAGCAGCTTGCCAGCGAGGGCGCCATCGCCGCGACCTCGCCGCGCGAAGTGGCCGAGCAGAGCGATTTCGTCTGCACCAACCTGCCGGACTCGCCCGATGTCGAGCAGGTTGCCCTGGGGCCGGATGGCATTATCGAAGGGGCGCGCCCCGGCCTGATCTTCATAGATCACAGCACGATCAAGCCGGAGACGGCGCGGCAGATCGCCGACGAGTTCGCCAAAGCGGGCGTCCTGGCGCTGGATGCGCCGGTTAGCGGCGGGGACATCGGCGCGCGCGCCGGCACACTGAGCATCATGGTCGGCGGCCCGCGCGAAGCGTTCGACCGTGCCCTGCCCCTGCTGGAGGCGATGGGCAAGACAATCGTCTGGGTCGGCGAGAGCGGCGCGGGCCAGATCGCCAAAGCCGCCAACCAGACTGTCGTCGCCGGGACGATGGTGGCTATGGCCGAGGCGCTGGTGCTCGCCCAGAAGGCCGGAGTCGATCCGGCGCGCGTCGTCCAGGCGATCAGTCGTGGCGCGGCGCAGTGCTGGGCGCTGGACACCAAGCCGCCCAAGCTGTTCAAGCGCGACCTGTCGCCTGGCTTCAAAGCCTACATGCAGGCCAAAGACCTCAAGATCGTCATAGACACGGGCCGCACCTACCACGTCGCCATGCCGCTGACCGCCATCGCCCATCAGTTGTACGAGGCGATGGTCGGCATGGGCAACGGCGATCTGGACAACAGCGCCGTAATCACCGTGCTGGAGGCGCTGGCGGGCGTCGTCGTGGGGCAGGCGCTCGACGGCGCGGGTTCCCCGTGATGGCGCGCGGCGCGGTGCCAGCCCCCAGGACAGGAGAATGACTTTGAGCATCTTTTCGCCTGAAGTGCTGATCGGGCGCGTGATCGGCCTGGTGATCGGCTTCACCCTGCACGAGTGGGCGCACGCCTGGACGGCCTACCGCCTGGGCGACAACACGGCCTACATGCAGGGCCGGCTGACGCTCAACCCGCGCGCGCACATCGAGCCAATGGGCATCATCCTGGCGCTGATCGCCGGCTTCGGCTGGGCCAAACCCGTACCGGTCAACCCCCGTGCCTTCTATCCTAACGAGAAGCGCGGGCTGGTCATCGTCTCGCTGGCCGGGCCGCTGATGAACCTGCTGATAGCCCTGGCCCTCGGCGTGCTGATTCGCCTCTTGACCACCGGCGGCCTGTTCGAGGGAGAGACTCGCGTTCTGGTCAACAGCGGGGAACTGATCCAGAAGGGCGTTGGGACCACAGGCGCGCTCACCTTCGTCTACAACGTGCTGGGCACGGTGGTGCTGTTCAACCTGGTGCTGTGCCTGTTCAACCTGATCCCGCTGGCTCCCCTGGACGGCTACAAGATCGCGGTAGGCACGTTGCCCCGCGAGCAGGCCAGCGCGCTGATCCGCTACGAGCGCGAGACGACGCTGGCCCTGATGCTGCTCATCTTGCTCGGCGCGATGTCCAGCGGGGGGTTCAGCCCGCTGTGGGCACTCTTAGGCCCGCCGCTGCGCTTCCTGTATGAGCTATTCGCCGGGTTCTACCCCGTGTTCTAGCCGGATGAGCGCCACGCACCGCTTCCGGCAGGGTGTGCGGGCGCTGGTCGCCTGGGCGCGCCCCGTAGACGACGCGCTGGCCCGCGCGCATCTGGCCCCGTCGCTCTACGCGCTCTACCGGCAGATGCGCCGGTCGGAGCGGCAGCACAGTCTGCGCGTGCTGCGCGACCTGCTGGCCGCCGGGCACACGCACCCGGACTTGCTGGCGGCGGCGTTGCTGCACGACGTGGGCAAGAGCGGCGTGCGCTTCTCGCTGCCAGAGAAGGTGCTCGTCGTGCTGGTCAAGGCGTTCGCGCCGCGTCGTTACCGCGCCTGGAGCGGCGGTCCGGCGACGGGCTGGCGGCTGCCCTTCGCCGTCAGTGGGCAACACCCGGCCTGGGGGGCGGACATGGCCGGGCAAGCGGGCGCATCCCCGCTGACCGTCGCGCTGATCCGCCGTCACGCCGAGCCGCCGCCCGACCCGCCGCGCGATGAGACGGAGCGGCTGCTGCTGGCGTTGCAGGCGTTCGACGACAGGAATTGACCGCGACCTGGCACGTACAGGTTGTTGGTGATTGGTTGTTGGTGGTTGGTTCTTGATGAGAGCGGCCCAATTTCGCGTATGCACCCTCACAAGCAGCAACCAATAGCCAATAACCAGAAATCAGAAACCCTTCCAGCCAGAGACTACCGAGGATATTGCCATGCACGTCACCCTCAGCATCATCGGACTCGACCGCATCAGCACATCGTTCGCACTGGCGCTCAAACGCTACCAGAGCCAGCCGAAAGCCCAGCACACCTTCACCATCACCGGCAGCGACTCCAGCCCCCAGGCGATGAAGGCTGCCGAGAAGGTGGGCGCCATTGACAAATCCGACCGCAAGCCGTCCAAAGCCGCAGCCAACGCCGAACTGGTCATCGTCAGGTGTCCGCCCGGCAGCCTGGCGGACATCTACGCGCAGTTCGGCCCGGCGCTCAAGGCGGGCGCAGTAGTGCTCGACCTGAGCGACCTCAAGGAGCCGGTGATTGCCCTGGCCCGGCAGCACTTCCCCGCCAGCGAGCGCGGGGCGAGCCTGGCCTATATCGTCGGCGTGACGCCCATCGCCAATGCGAGCGGGCTGTACGTGAGCGAGACCGGGCCAGAGGCGGCCAACGCTGACCTGCTCGACGGGGCGGAGTGCCTGGTCATGCCCGATACGCAGTGCCCCAGCGAGGCGATCCGGCTGGCCGAAGACGTGATCCGGCTGGTGGGGGGTGTGCCGCGCTTTATGGACCCCGCCGAGCACGACGCGCTGACCGCCGCTACCGAGCAGCTACCCACGCTGCTGGGCGCGGCGCTGTTCTACGCGCTCCAGCAGTCCGAGGGCTGGCCCGACCTGCGTCGTATGGTCAATCCGACGCTCGCCCTGGCCTTCCAGTCGCTGCGCACGCAGACGCCCAACGACCTGCACGTGGCCTTCACCCACAACCGCACCAACCTCACCCGCCATTTGGACGGTGTGATCGGCGTGCTGACCGAGCTGCGCGCCGCGCTTGCCGCCGGTGACAGCGACAAGCTCGCTGCCTTCCTGACGCTGGTCGGCAAAGAGTGGGAAAAATGGGACGGCAAGCGACACAGCGGCAAGTGGGAAGAGGCGCGAGAGATCGAGAAGCTGCCCGGCCCCTTCGCCTCAATGGGCGGCTTCCTGACCATGCCGCGCAAGAAGAAAGAAGACGACGAAGACTGATCGCGGACGGTGATCATGCGCGGGGGTGGGTTTCGAAACCCGCTCCTACAATACATCTTGCGCGCCCGTCAGGGGAGAGAGGCGGGAGTGTATGGGAGTCGAACCCACCGCG